>NZ_JBSHAW010000031.1:80421-109177 GCF_053611685.1 Streptomyces sp. NPDC054786
TTTTCAACCACAACCGGCAATACGATATAGTTTTCAGTCTGGTGGGCTCGTATTTGTGTATAAGACCCAGCGGTTGCGGCCCATCGGCCGCAACTCCTCCTCCGGGGGCTACCGCCGCTACGCCTGGACCGGCGCCGACACCGACTGCCGCGCGTGGTTCCGGGCCCAGACCGACGCCCGCGGCCTCGTCCACGAACTCGACCGCAACGGCAACCAGTGGGCCTGGCTCGGCGCCACCGGCTACCAGGACGTGGCCCCCGGCGACGCCGTCGTCACCGGCTCGCACCTGGACTCCGTACCGGACGGCGGCGCCTTCGACGGCCCGCTGGGCGTGGTGTCCTCCTTCGCCGCGCTGGACGAACTCCGCCGCAGGGGAGCGGAGTTCAGCAAGCCGCTGGCGATCGTCAACTTCGGCGACGAGGAAGGCGCCCGCTTCGGACTGGCCTGTGTCGGCTCCCGGCTCGCCGCCGGGGCGCTGACCGCCGAGGCCGCCCACCAGCTGCGCGACGGCGACGGCACCACCCTCCCGCAAGCCATGGAGCGCGCCGGATACGACCCGGAAGCCATCGGCCCGGACCCCGAACGGCTGGCCCGGATCGGCGCGTTCGTCGAACTCCACGTCGAGCAGGGCCGGGCCCTGGACCTGTCCGGCGACCCGGTCGGCATCGCCTCCGCCATCTGGCCGCACGGCCGCTGGCGGTTCGACTTCCAGGGCGAGGCCAACCACGCCGGCACCACCCGCCTCGACGACCGCCGCGACCCGATGCTCAGCTATGCCGCGACCGTGCTCGCCGCCCGCGAGCAGGCCCGGCTGGCCGGGGCCCTGGCCACCTTCGGGAAGATCAGCGTGGAGCCGAACGGCGTCAACGCCATCCCCTCGCTCGTCCGCGGCTGGCTGGACTCCCGTGCCCCTGACCAGGACACCCTGGACACCGTGATCACCGGGATCGAGCAGGCCGCCGCCGAGCGCGCCGCCCGCGACGGTGTGGACCTGACCGTCGTCCGTGAATCCTTCACCCCCGTCGTGGAGTTCCAGCACGCCCTGCGGGACGAGCTGAGCGCGATCCTCGGCAAGACGGGGGAGCGGACCGTTCCCGTCCTGGGCACCGGCGCCGGGCACGATGCCGGTATTTTGTCCGGAACCGTCCCCACCGCGATGCTGTTCGTACGCAACCCCACCGGGGTCTCGCACTCGCCCGCCGAAGCGGCGGGCGAGGACGACTGCGCCGCCGGGGTCAGCGCACTCGCCGACGTACTGGAAGGGCTGGCGTGCCACTGACGACACAGGCAACACCGACGACGTACTGGCTCGAACACGCCTGGCTCGGCACCTACGTCGAACCGGGCGTGACCGTGGACGTCGCGGACGGGCGGATCGCGGCGGTCCGCACCGGGGCGGCCACTCCGCCGCCCGGCGCCACCGCGCTGCGCGGCCTGACCCTCCCGGGTCTGGCCAACGCCCACTCGCACGCCTTCCACCGCGCCCTGCGCGGCACCGTCCAGGTCGGCACCGGCACCTTCTGGACCTGGCGCGAGATCATGTACAGCGTCGCCGACCGGCTCACCCCCGAGACCTATTACGCCCTCGCCCGCGCCGTCTACGCCGAGATGGCGCTGGCCGGCATCACCTGCGTCGGCGAATTCCACTACCTTCACCACGCGCCCGGCGGCACCCGCTACGACGACCCCAACGCCATGGGCGAGGCGCTGGTCTCCGCCGCCGCCGACGCCGGTATCCGCATCACCCTGCTCGACACCGCCTATCTCTCGGCCGGCTTCGGTGCCCCGCCCAACCATCACCAGCTGCGCTTCTCCGACGGCACCGCCGACCACTGGGCCCAGCGCGCCGACGCGCTCAAGGACCGCGAACACGCCCGCATCGGCGCCGCCATCCACTCCGTACGCGCCGTCCCCGCCGCGCAGCTCGGTACCGTCGCGGACTGGGCCCGCGAACGGCAGGCTCCCCTGCACATCCATCTCTCGGAGCAGACCGCCGAGAACGACGCCTGCCGCGAGGCCCACGGCTGCACCCCCACCCGGCTGCTGGCCGACCGCGGTGCGCTGGGCCCGCGCACCACGGCCGTGCACGCCACCCACCTCACCACCGAGGACATCGAGCTGCTCGGCGACTCCCACACCGGCGTGTGCATGTGTCCCACCACCGAACGCGACCTCGCCGACGGCATCGGGCCGGCCGCCCGGGTCCAGGGCCGCGGCAGCCCGCTGTCCCTCGGCAGCGACAGCCACGCCGTCATCGACCTGCTCGAAGAGGCCCGCGCCATGGAGCTCGACGAACGGCTGCGCACCCGCACCCGCGGGCACTGGACGGCCGCCGCCCTGCTGCGCGCCGCGACCGCCGACGGTCATGCCGCCCTGGGCTGGGACGACGCCGGCACCCTGGAGACCGGCGCGCTCGCCGATCTCACCACGATCGCACTGGACTCCGTACGCACCGCCGGACCATTGCCCCGGCTGGCCGCCGAAACGGCCGTATTTGCCGCCTCCGCGGCGGACGTACGGCACACCATCGTCGGCGGCCGGCAGATCGTCCGGGACGGTGTGCACACCCTTGTCCCCGACGTACCCACCGCCCTCGCAGAGTCCATCGCCGCGGTACGCGGCTGAAGGAGAACACCCCCGCGATGACGACGACTTCCACGCCGACCACCACCGCCATCACCCACATCTCCCAGCTCGTCACCAACGACCCCTCCCTCGGTGAAGGCCCCCTCGGCCTGATCCAGGACGCCGCGGTCGTCATCGACGGCGACCGCATCGCCTGGGTCGGTGCTTCCAGCAAAGCACCCGCCACTGACAACACCGTCGACGCGGGCGGCCGGGCGGCTCTCCCCGGATTCGTCGACTCCCACTCCCACCTGGTCTTCGCCGGCGACCGCACCGCGGAGTTCAACGCCCGGATGTCCGGCCGTCCGTACTCCGCCGGCGGCATCCGCACCACGGTCGCCGCCACCCGCGCCGCCACCGACGACGCGCTGCACGCCAATGTCGCCCGCTATCTCGCCGAGGCGCTCCGCCAGGGCACCACCACCCAGGAGACCAAGTCCGGCTACGGGCTCACCGTCGAGGACGAGGCCCGCGCGCTGCGCATCGCCGCCGAGCACACCGACGAGGTCACCTTCCTCGGTGCGCACATCGTCTCGCCCGACTACGCCGACGACCCGGCCGGCTATGTCGACCTGGTCACCGGCCCGATGCTGGACGCCTGCGCCCCGCACGCCCGTTGGGTCGACGTGTTCTGCGAGAAGGGCGCCTTCGACGGCGATCAGGCCCGCGCCGTCCTCACCGCGGGCAAGGCCAGGGGCCTGGTGCCGCGGGTGCACGCCAACCAGCTCGGCCACGGCCCCGGCGTCCAGCTCGCCGTCGAACTCGGCGCCGCCTCCGCCGACCACTGCACCCACCTCAGTCAGGCGGACATCGACGCCCTCGCACAGTCCGACACCGTCGCCACCCTCCTCCCGGGCGCCGAGTTCTCCACCCGCGCCCGGTGGCCCGACGTCCGCCCACTGCTCGACGCCGGCGCCACCGTCGCCCTGTCGACCGACTGCAACCCCGGCTCGTCCTTCACGAGTTCCATGCCGTTCTGCATCGCGCTGGCGGTCCGCGACATGGGGATGACCCCCGACGAGGCCGTGTGGTCGGCGACCGCGGGCGGCGCCCGTGCCCTGCGCCGCACGGACGTCGGCCGGATCGCCCCCGGCGCCCGCGCCGACCTCGCCCTGCTGGACGCGCCCTCGCACGTCCACCTCGCCTACCGGCCGGGCGTCCCGCTCGTCTCTGCCGTGTGGCACAAGGGAGTCCGCGTCTGACGGCCGCACGACGGGAGTGACCTCCTCGCCGCCTCACGAAGCCGGCGAGGACGTTCTCCGGCACCAGCACAGGAGGGCCCGTCCCGAGTGATCCCGGGGCAGGCCCTCCTGTGCGCGGGCGGCTGCCGGTCGGGTGGACCGGCAGGGACCGCGGTCCTCACTCCTCGACCATCAGCCCCTTGCGGAGCCGCACGAGGGTGCGGGAGAGCAGACGGGAGACGTGCATCTGGGAGATGCCCAGCTCCTCGCCGATCTCGGACTGCGTCAGGTTGGCGACGAAGCGCAGCGAGAGGATCTTCCGGTCGCGCGGCGGGAGTTCGGCGATCAGCGGCTTGAGGGACTCGACGTACTCGATGCCTTCGAGCCCGTGATCCTCGTAGCCGATCCGGTCCGCCAGCGCGCCTTCGCTGTCGTCCTCCTCGGGCTGGGCGTCCAGCGAGCTCGCGGTGTACGCGTTGCTCGCGGCCATGCCCTCGACGACCTCGTCACGGGTGATGCTGAGGCGCGCGGCGAGTTCCTGCACCGTGGGGGCGCGGTCCAGCTTCTGCGCCAGTTCGTCGCCCGCCTTGGCGAGGTCCAGACGCAGTTCCTGCAGCCGCCTCGGTACGCGCACCGACCAGCTGGTGTCACGGAAGAAGCGCTTGATCTCGCCGACGATGGTCGGCATGGCGAACGTCGGGAACTCGACGCCACGGCTGATTTCGAAGCGGTCGATCGCCTTGATCAGGCCGATCGTGCCGACCTGGACGATGTCCTCCATGGGCTCACTGCGGGAGCGGAACCGGGAGGCCGCGAACTTCACCAGCGCGAGGTTGAGCTCGACCAGAGTGTTGCGGACGTACGCGAATTCGTGGGTGCCTTCCTCAAGCGTTTCGAGCCGCTCGAAGAGGGTCTTGGACAGAGCCCTCGCGTCCACCGGGCCCACCTCGTCGAACGGCGGGATCTCGGGCAGGTCCTCGATCTCAGCCATTCCCGCCAGATCTGATTCGGCAGGGATCGACTGGGAAGGGATGTGCCCGGTCGGGTCGGACGGGGGTGTCGACGATGCGGGCTGCCGGTTGTCGTCGGTGCGCAATTCGTCGAGCCGGGGTGACATGGTCTCCTCCATCGTTCTCGGCATATGGCTGCCGATGCCTCTACGTGAAGCTGCGGTGTGCGGCGCCTCCAAAGCCGGCCGTTTCGAATGTGTGCTTCTACGCCTACCTGGCTTTGCCTGAAGATGGCAAGTGCGTGTTGTCCGTATATTGAGCAATATGCGGATTGTTCGGCTACCGAGGGGCGTCAGGAGGGCGTAGGGTTCGACGAGCGCAGTCGGTAAGCAAACAGTCGTCTAGACAGCAAGAGGGGTGCGCGCGCATGGACCGCGGGACGGTCGGCAGTGCAAGCCGGGGCCGGCTTCATGTCGAGATCCGCCATCACGGCGCCAGCGCGGTCGTGACGGTTTCGGGTGAGCTCGATCACCACACCGCAGATCTGTTGCGTGAGTCACTCGAAGGCTGTGTGGACGACGGCTATGCACGCCTGGTGGTGGACTGCTCACCCCTTGAGTTCATGGACTCCACCGGCCTCAATGTGCTGCTCGGCGCCCGCCTGAAGGCGGAGGCCGCGGGGGGCGGGGTCCATTTGGCGGGGATGCAGCCGGTGGTTGCCCGGGTTTTCGAGATCACTGGCGCAGAGGCGGTTTTCACGGTGCACGACTCTCTCGACGCGGCCCTGAGCGACTGACATGGCGGCACTGTCCGGAACGTTGCATTCCGGGCACGTAGTCCGTGTCACAACTTCCGTACCCAAGTAGTGGGTGTTCTCACGGTCCGGTCGGGCAGGAGACATCTGAATCCGTTGAATCAGTCAGTATCTGTTTTCCGTGAACAGGCGAATCGGTGAGGTGAAGCGCTGATGAGCACCACCCGGCCGTATCCGCCGGGCGATCTCGGCCCGGAGTCGGGCGGCGTGAGCGCTTCCGCCGCGGCTGCCGCCACCCCGGTGGGCCAGATCCGCCGGCTGCGCCTGGCGGGCACCCGAGGGGCCGTGGCGCGTGGCCGTGACTTCGCCCGGCAGGCCCTGCACGACTGGGGCTGGCTGCCGGCCGCCAGTGCCGACCGGCGGGCCGCGGCCGAGGATGTGCTGCTCGTCGTCTCGGAACTGGTCACCAACGCCTGTCTGCATGCCGAAGGGCCCGAGGAGCTGCGGCTGCGCTGCACCGCCAAAGTGCTGCGCCTGGAGGTGAGCGACCTCGGTACGGGCTCGCCGGCACCGCGCAGCCCGCACCGGCCGGGCCGCCCCGGCGGTCACGGCATGTTCATCGTGCAGCGCCTGTGCCTGGACTGGGGTGTGGTGCGCAACGCCGACGGCGCGGGCAAGACCGTCTGGGCGGAGCTGGCCGCGCCGTCCTGAAGCGCGGGCGGATTCACCGGGGAAGAGCTGAGCGCGGGCCTGCGGGCCCGCGCTTCGTCGTGTGTGGCCCCTTCGCACCCCCGCGGCGCCCCGGAGCCCTGCGCCCGAGGCCGGATTTCCCCGTCGCGCGGACCCCGGACCGATCGGGGCTGTGTATTGCCTTCCCTCGGCAAGGTCCCCGGCGTACCTTGAGCCGCCAATCTGATGTGCCGTCAGTAACATCCGGCGGTGCGCTCACCGGGAGAAGGGGAATCCGAGGTGGCCCGCTTCTACGAACAGCACGGCAGGCGCCCGGGCCGGGCGGCCGGCCTCGCCGCGGCCGTGGCGATGGCGGCGGGGTCCGCGGTGATGCTCACCGCACCGGCCGCCCATGCCGAGGTCGTTGACGTCAACTACCAGTGCAAAACGCCGATCGGCAACAAGGGCGCGGTCTCGCCCATCGACATCAAGAGCACCCCCGGCGGTGGGGCGTACAAGCTCGTCATGTCCTTCCAGAAGGGCGTCTCCTCCAGCCCCGTCGAGCTGGGCAAGGGCGCCATGAAGCCGAGCGCGCTGATCAAGCTGGGCGGCGCGGAGAGCGGTACGGTGCCGGTCGCCGGGCCGCCGAACGACAAGGCCATACCGGCCAACACCCCCATCAAGATCAGTGACTTGAGCGGTACGTACACCCCCAAGGGCAGCGGCAAGGTCACCTTCACCGCCTCCACGCTCACCATCAAGGCGCTGGGCACCACCACCACCTGCACGCCCGCCAACAACCCCAAGCCCTCGCTGACCCTCGATGTGAAGGGAGCCGGCGGCGCCTCGGGGAGCACCGGCGCTTCCGCAGCGGCCGGCGGCTCCTCCGGCGGACAGCTGCCGCAGACCGGACCCGCGGACTCCGCCCTCGCGCTGGGCACCCTCGGCGGCACCGTGCTGCTGGCCGGTGCGGCCGGCGCGCTCTGGCTGACCCGCCGCCACCAGCGGGTGTGACGCGCCGCGCGGGGCGCCAGGACCCGCGTGCCGCACCCCCGTTCCCCGCACGCCCCCGTGCCCGGCCGGCACGGGGAGGTACCCCCCTTGCACCAGGAGCCGCCGATGCCGTTCCGTACCCGCACAGCGGTCAGCGGTGCGGTCCTCGCGACCGCCGCCGTGCTGCTGTGCCCCGCCGCGGCCGTGGCCCGGCCGGCCGCCGCCCCGGCACCACCGGGCTGGTCCGCGGCGCCCGCGCCCGGTGACGGCGCCGAGCCGAGCGCACAGGACCGTCCGTACTTCTATCTGGAGGGCGCGCCGGGCACCGTCATGGGCGACCGGCTGTCCCTGAGCAACCCCACCGGCCGCGCCGTCACCGTGCGGCTGCGCAGCTCCGGGCCCGGCTCGTGGCTCACGCTCGCCTCGAAGGAGGTGAAGGTCCCGCCGCACACCCGGGCGAGCGTGCCGTTCACGGTGACCCTGCCGCGCGACGCCGCTCCCGGTGATCACCCCGGCGCGCTGATCGCCACCGGCGGCGGCAAGGGGAGCGGTGCGGGCGGCCGGGACGCCGTGCCCCTCCATCTGCGGGTGACCGGGCCGACGTTGTCCGCGCTGACCGTCGAGAACGTGGCGGTGCGCGCCCGGGGCGGTGCGGCGGTCATCCGGTACACGCTGGTCAACCGCGGCAACACGGTGCTCAGGCCGCGGCTCGCGGTGCACGCCGACGGGCTCTTCGGCGCCGTGCTGCGGCGGGCCGCCCGCACCCTGCCGACCGCGCTGCGGCCCGGCCAGGGCGCCGATCTGACGGAGACATGGCCCGATCCGCCCGGTCTGGACGCGGTGGACGTACGGCTCACGGTGACGGCGGGCGGCGGTGCCCACGGGTCCGCCACCGCCCCGTACACCGCGGTCCCCTGGGGTGTGGCGGCCGGACCGGCGCTCCTTCTGGCGGCGGGCGCGGGCGGCCTGGTGGCCGTACGCCGACGGCGCCGCGCCAAGGCTGCGAGCGGGGCACGGGTGGCGGAGACCGCGCGGCGGGCGGCCGAGGACGCGCGGCCGTCCGAGGGCGGACGGGCGGACGCGGCGGAGCAGTTGGCGAGTACCGGATCAGGAGCGCGATCGTGAACGGCGAGACGGGGACGGGGACACGTACGGCGACGGAGCCGGGGATACGTACCGCCAGGGGCGCGACCACGGGGGTGGGCAGGCCGGCGGTCGCCGCCCCTGCCCGCGCCGGGGTGTCTCCGGTGGCGCGTACCGGGCCGCCCCGCACCGGTCCGGCGGCCCGCACCGTGCGCCGGACGGGGCAGTGGGCGGTGGCCGTGCTCGTCCTCGGCCTGGCGCTCGCGTCGGCCCCGCTTCCGGCCGCCGTCGCCGCCGCGCATACGGCGCCGTATGCCGCCGCCGAGGGCCATCCCGGCGTCCACCTCTCCCGGAAGGAAGCCGGCAAGGGCGGCACCCTCACCGTGACCGGTCGTGGCTGGCGGCCCAAGGCGCTGCTCACGCTGCTGATCTGCGGGCAGAACATGATCGGCGGTACCAACTCCTGTGCCAACGGCGACGGACGGGCGGTCACCACCGACGCACACGGCGGGTTCCGCAAGCGCCTCCCGGTTGCCGAGCCGCCCAAGCCCTGCCCTTGTGTGGTGCATGTGGCGACCGTGACCGGTGAGGCGGCCGATGCGGATGCCGCGTTCAAGGTGGCGGGCCATCCGGTGGCACCGCTGCCCCAGGAGAGCACCGGCGGCCGGCTGACGGTGCTCGCCCAGCCGCGGCTGGCGGGCAGCAGCGGCCTGCTGACCTGGTTCGGCGCCCCCGCACAGCGCCAGTTGACCCTCACGGTCGGCAATCTCGGCTCGGCACCGGCCAGGGACCCCGTCTTCCGGGTCGGCACTTCGCACGGGGTCTTCGCGCCCGAGTGGGAGGAGCAGCAGTGGCGGGGGACCGTACCCGCCGGGAAGAAAGCCGAGGTCACGCTGCCGGTCGAGCTGCCGGCCGGCGCGCACGGGGACTATCTGGTCTCGCTCGAATACGGCGGCAAGGTGCTGGCCGAGCAGCCCTGGGGAGTCGGCAGGCCATGGGGCGTGACGCTCTTCTGGGTGCTGCTCTGCGTGGTGGTCCCGGCGGCGGTGTTCCGCGTCGGGATGGCGATCGTGGACCGGGTACGCCCGCGCCGGACGGGCGGGACCCGCCGGCACCCCGCGGGACGTCCGCACACGACCGGACGCCGCCGCGCGGCCGGCATCGGACAGCGCATCAGGAACCGAACCGCGAGCGAGGGCTCCACGGCCGACCCCGGTACGCCGGGTGACTCCGCCGGGCTGCCGTGGTTCACCCCGGACACCGCACCGTCCACCACCACATCAACCGAACGACCGACGTCGAAAGGTTCAGCGTGATGAGGCAACGGAGGAGAGCCGCGGTGGCCTCGGTGGCCGCGATGGTGCTCGCGGGCGCGGGCATCATGGCAGCGGCCGGGACCGCCCAGGCGGCCGAGGTGTCGTACAAGACCGAGTGTCTGCCGCCGCCGATATCGGGGCTGCCGCCGATCGAGGGCACCACCAAGGTGGCGGTCAGCGCGCCAGCGACCGCGAAGGTGGGCGACGAGATCGAGGTGGTCTGGAAGACCGTCGAGGGGGCCTCCAAGAACCCGGACATCCTCGACCTGGGGGAGAACACCGTCCAGCCGACCGGCACGGTCAAGGTGGCCGGAGCGCAGACCGGCGATCTGGCCATGCAGGGGCCGCGGCAGAACCCGCCGATCCCCAAGGGCGGTGCGATGAAGCTGTCCGACATGAAGGGCAAGCTGAAGCTGGAGAAACCGGGCGAGGTCACCCTGACGCCCGGCTTTTACAACATCAACGTCAACAAGCCGATCTCGACGGACACCAAGTGCTCGCCCAAGGAGGCGGTGCAGCCCGCGGTCACCATCAAGGTGACCGACGGCGGGGGCGGTTCCGGCGGGACCACCGGCGGCACCACGAGCGGGACGTCCGGCGGCACCACTACGGGCACGTCCGGCGGGACCACCGGCGGCACCACTGCCGGGACGTCCGGCGGCACCACCACCGGGACGTCCGGCGGGACCACGACGGGGACGACCGGCGGGTCCACCGACGGCGGTACGAGCGCCGGCTCGTCCGGTTCGACCACCGGAGGCTCCGGCGGCGACCCCGACGGCACCGCGTACAAGGGCAAGGAAGTGCAGGTCCCGTACGCCTGCAAGACCCCCATCGGGGACAAGAAGGCGACCTCCCCGGTCCAGATCAACGCCGTGAAGAAGGGCGGCAGTTACGACCTGACGGTGAAGTTCAGCAAGTCGGTCATGGACAGCCCGGCGGACATCCCCAAGGACTCGGTCAAGCCGTCGATGGACGTCAAGGTCGGCGGCGCGGACAAGGGATCGGTGAAGGTCGAGGGGCCGACGAACGCCGAGCCGATCAAGTCGGGACAGCCGATAGCCATCCCCGATCTGAAGGGCACCTACAAGCCGGGCGCCACCGGCAAGGCCACGCTCACCCCGGGCGTGCTCACCGTCAACGCCCTCGGGACGACCACCACCTGCACCCCGGAGAAGGACCCGGGAGTCTCGCTCGCCCTGGACACCTCGGCGCAGCAGGGCGGCACCTCCGGCGGTACGACGGGCGGTGCGGCGGCCTCCGGCGGCGGCGCGGCGGGACCGGCCACCGTCTCGGGCGGCAGCGGCGGCCTGGCCGAGACCGGTGCCGGTGACCACGGCGGGCTGACCGCGCTCGGCCTCGTCGCCGGCACCGTCATCCTGCTCGGCGGCGCGGTCTTCACCTTCACCCCCTGGCGCCGGCTGCGCCGACGATAAGTTGACCAAGATCATTTCTGCGCATGGGTTCAACCCGCCAATACGGCGTTGACCTGCAGAACCCGCGAGACGCTGATCACCTGCACGATGCACGGCCCGTGGGTGAAGCCCGGCAAGAAGTCCCGCATCCACTGCGGCGTCAAGAACTTCCTGCGCGGCGGCAGCGTGCAGACCAAGAAGTAACCGGCCGGGAAGCCACCCCGGCCGGCGGACCGCCGTACGACGCAGGGCCCCGCCACACCATCCGGTGTGACGGGGCCCTGTGCGTCAGCTGCGGGGGCGGGTCAGTGCACGCCGCCCATGAGCGCCACGATCTTCTTGCGGTACACGTAGACCGCGAGACCGGCGAGGACCGCGAGGGCCGCCTCCACCCCGATCACGGTCGTACCGCTGAGGTCCACACCGCCGATGGAGAGCAACGACGTGATGCAGTCGCCGGCCGTGACCGCGAGGAACCACACGCCCATCATCTGGCTGGCGTACTTGCCGGGAGCCAGCTTGGTGGTGACGGACAGTCCGACGGGGGAGAGGCACAGCTCGCCGATCGTCTGGACCATGTAGATCGACACCAGCCACATCGGGCTGGCCTTGGTGCCGTCCGAGGCCATCATCATCGGCACCACGAAGACGAAGAAGGACGCGCCGATGGCCACCAGGGCCATGCCGAACTTCACCGTCGTGCTGGGCTCCTGGTCCTTCCGGGCCAGCCACAGCCACAGCCACGCGAACACCGGCGCCAGCGCCATGATGAACAGCGGGTTCAGGGACTGGAACCAGGTCGCGGGGAACGCGAAGCCGAACATCGAGCCGGCGGTGGAGCCCTTGGCGAAGACGGCCAGCGTGGAACCACCCTGGTCGTAGATCATCCAGAACACGGCCGCGGCCACGAAGAACCAGATGTACCCGCTCATCTTGGTCTGTTCGCTGTCCGACAGGTCCTTGTCGCGCTTGATGCGGACCAGCACCGCCGTCGGAATGATCAGGCCGAGCAGCGTGATCGGGATCAGGGCCCAGTTGAGGGTGAAGTGACCGGTCGCGGCGACCACGCCGTAGAAGGCCGCGGCAACGACGAGCCAGAGCAGGCCCTTGCGCAGCCATGCCGTGCGCTCCTGGGCGGACAGCGGGTTCGGGATCACGCTGCTCTTGGGGTTCAGGTGCTTGGTGCCCAGCAGGAACTGGATGACACCGAGACCCATGCCGAGGCCGGCGAGCGCGAAGCCCAGGTGCCAGCTGACGGTCTCGCCGACGGTGCCGATGACGAACGGCGCGACGAAGGCACCCAAGTTGATGCCCATGTAGAAGACCGTGAAGCCGCCGTCACGACGCGGGTCCTCGGGACCGTCGTAGAGGTGGCCCACCATCGTCGAGATGTTGGACTTCAGCAGGCCCGAGCCGATGGCGACGAGCGCCAGACCGACGAAGAACGCCGGTGAGCCCGGAATGGCCAGCGTGAGGTGACCCACCATGATCACGCCGCCCGCGATGGCGACCGTCTTGCGGGGGCCCCAGACGCGGTCACCGAACCAGCCGCCGGGCATGGCGAGCAGATAGACCATCGCCAGGTAGACCGCGTAGATGGAGGACGCCGCGGCCGCCGTCATGGCGAGGCCGCCGGTATGCAGTCCCTCCTTGACGCCGTCGGCGCCACCCGAGATCAGGTAGTACACGAGCAGGGCCCGCATGCCGTAGAAGCTGAAGCGCTCCCACATCTCGGTCATGAAGAGAGTGGCCAGTCCGCGGGGGTGGCCGAAGAAGGTCTTGCCGCCGTCCACAGGGTTCCCCTGCTGGGCCGCGTCCTTCGTCAGGCTGGACGCCATGGTGGTTCCTTGCTGCTCGGGACGCGTTCGCAGGCCGATACGCGCCCGGTGGGGGTGACCGGCACCGGCGCAGACTGCCCGCTCCTCACGTCCGGGAGGTTCGACCCCCACAGGAGGATCGGCAGGTCGGTCGTACCCCGGATCCACGCCCCCCGTGCTGCAAGCGCGGCGGACCCGGTCGACAGGTCGATCACTGTGTATGGAGGCTGGTGGTTCCGGCCCTGGACACAACGAGGGACCGTTGACGTCAGGTGAGTCAAAGGTCCCGGTGGTTGAGCGATGGACGTCCTGCCACCATACGTCTCGTTGCACCGCCGTTGGGCTGCGTGAGAGAACGCTCACACCGGTACGGGGAACCGCAGGCGCCGCTCCGTGCGACCGTGCGCCCTCGCGCGCGCCCGGGGCGTGCCCAGCTCACGGTGCAGGAACGGTCCGTCGTCAGCCATCCGCGCTGGTCCGCCCCTCGGCCCGGATACATCGGACTACCATCGGGCCATGACCCGTGTACTGCTCGCCGAGGATGACGCGTCCATCTCGGAGCCGCTCGCCCGCGCACTGCGCCGCGAGGGTTACGAAGTCGAGGTGCGCGAGGACGGCCCGACGGCGCTCGACGCCGGTCTCCAGGGCAATATCGACCTCGTCGTCCTGGACCTGGGACTGCCCGGCATGGACGGCCTGGAGGTCGCCCGCCGGCTGCGCAACGAAGGCCATTCCTTCCCCGTCCTGGTGCTGACCGCCCGCGCCGACGAGGTGGACACCGTCGTGGGCCTGGACGCCGGCGCCGACGACTACGTCACCAAGCCCTTCCGGCTCGCCGAACTCCTCGCCCGCGTACGGGCCCTGCTGCGCCGCGGCTCCACCGCCGAGCCCCAGCAGCCGCCCGCCACCCACGGCGTACGGATCGATGTCGAGTCGCACCGTGCCTGGATGGGGGACGAGGAACTCCAGCTCACGGCGAAGGAGTTCGACCTGCTGCGGGTCCTGGTGCGGGACGCCGGCCGGGTCGTCACCCGCGACCAGCTGATGCGCGAGGTCTGGGACACCACCTGGTGGTCGTCCACGAAGACGCTCGACATGCATATCTCCTGGCTGCGCAAGAAGCTCGGGGACGACGCCGCCAACCCCCGCTACATCGCCACCGTCCGCGGAGTCGGCTTCCGCTTCGAGAAGAGCTAGGGGCCCGTGCGCCGCCGCCTGATCAACTCCACGCTCGCCGTGGTGCTCGTCGTGATCGCCGTCTTCGGTGTCTCGCTCGTCATCGTCGAGACCCGCACCATCCAGGCCGGTGCCCAGGAGAGCGTGGCGTCCGAGGCGGTCCGGCTGGTCGGGATAGTGGAGAGCCGGTTGGGCAGCGGCGAGAAGATCACCCCGGACATCCTCTCCGAGCAGATCACCGCCAAGCGGTACGCGAAGATCAAGGTGCCCGGCAAGGCGCCGATCGAGATCGGGAAGCGGCCCTCGGGCACGGTCATCCAGTCGGAGGTGCGCGGCGACCGCGGTGAGTCGGTCACCGTCCAGGCATCCCGCTCCATGGTCAGTGCGGAGATCGGCCGGACGCTGCTGGTCATTCTGGCCGTGGCGCTGCTGGCGATCATCGCGGCCGTCATCCTGGCCGTCCGCCAGGGCCGCCGGCTGACCGCGCCGCTCACCGACCTCGCCGAGACCGCCGAGCGGCTCGGCTCCGGTGACCCCCGTCCGCGCCACCGCCGCTACGGCGTCCAGGAGCTGGACCGGGTCGCCGATGTGCTGGACGGCAGCGCCGAGCGGATCGCGCGGATGCTGACCGCCGAGCGGCGGCTGGCCGCGGACGCCTCGCACCAGCTGCGGACGCCGCTGACCGCGCTGTCCATGCGGCTGGAGGAGATCACCCTCACCGACGATCCGGACACCGTGAAGGAAGAGGCCACCATCGCGCTGGCGCAGGTGGAGCGGCTGACGGATGTCGTCCAGCGGCTGCTGACCAATTCACGGGACCCGCGCAGCGGCTCCGCGGTCGCCTTCGACCTGGACGAGGTCGTCAAGCAGCAGATCGAGGAGTGGCGGCCGGCCTACCGCAGCGCGGGGCGGGCCATCGTCCGCTCCGGCAAGAAGGGGCTGCGGGCCGTCGGTACACCGGGCGCGGTCGCCCAGGTTCTGGCCACCCTCATCGAGAACTCGCTGATGCACGGCGACGGAACGGTCGCGCTGCGTACCCGCGTCACCGGCAATCAGGCGGTCGTCGAGGTCACCGATGCCGGGCCAGGGGTCCCGCCGGACCTCGGCTCGCGGGTCTTCGAGCGCACGGTGTCCGGCCGGAACTCCACCGGGCTCGGGCTGGCCGTGGCACGGGATCTGGCGGAGGCGGACGGCGGGCGGCTGGAGCTGCTCCAGCAGCATCCCCCGGTCTTCGCGCTGTTCCTGGCCCGGGAGGCGGAGCCCGCCGAGGAGTGAGGCCGCGGATGCCGGTGCGCCCTGCGGGGCCCGGCGTGCCCCGGCTACTTCCGGGAGGTGCTGCGCGGGCGCTCCGAGCCGTCGGCGAGGAAGGACTCGGCGGTCTCCACGGCCTCCCGCGCGGGCAGCGCACGGAAGACCCAGGTGCGGTAGGACCAGAAGCGGAAGAGCGTGGCGAGGCCGATGCCGAGGAACTTGAAGACGTTGCTCTGCAGCGCGCTGTCCCAGTGGAACCCGTACGTCGCGACGTAGAGCAGACCGTTCTCGATCACCAGGCCGACCGCGCTGAACAGCAGGAAGAGCGTCAGCTCCTTGGTCCGGCCCTGCTTGTCGCGGTCACGGTAGGTGAAGTAGCGGTAGCCGAGATAGTTGGTGCCGGTCGCCACGACCGTCGCGATGATGCTGGCCCGGACGACGGGTACCTCGGTCAGATGCCGCACGAGGTTGAACACCGCGAAGTTGACCACGACCCCCACGCCGCCGACCGCCCCGAACTTCGCCACCTCGCGAAGGAGCGCCTCCAGCCTCGACCGCAGTGCGCTCCGTTCACTCATGGTGATCGTTCAGCTCCCGTCATGGGCGGTGTCCGCGGCCGTCAACCCTGGTCCGCTCCCTCATGCTAACCAGGGGCGGAGAGCGGTGCCTGCCATCTGTCAGGTCCGTGCGCAACGCCTCGCGGTCCGATCGGGTCAGCCGACGGTGACACGGAAGTTGAGGCTGCGGGCGCCCTTCTCGTCGGCCGCGCCGGTGCCGCAGCGCCGGCAGCG
Organism: Streptomyces sp. NPDC054786; assembly: GCF_053611685.1. Classification (NCBI taxonomy): domain Bacteria; kingdom Bacillati; phylum Actinomycetota; class Actinomycetes; order Kitasatosporales; family Streptomycetaceae; genus Streptomyces; species Streptomyces sp. NPDC054786. Next base: position 96,443 of record NZ_JBSHAW010000031.1, read on the forward strand.
CAGCAGCCGTAAGTCCGTACGGCCCGGGTGCACGGCCTCGAAGGCGAGGTAGCGGGCGGTGCCGGGGCCGTCCGGGGGCGGGCCGCCGGCGGCCTTGAGGACGGCCGGGTCGGGGCGGGGCTCGGCGATGATCCAGCGGTAGCCGTCGGCGGAGTCGTCGGAGAGCTGCACGCTGAAGTGGTCACCGGCGGAGACGGCGATCTCGGTGTCGTCCGCGTCATAGATCCTGGGCGCGGATAACTGGCTGAAAACGGAGTGCAGGGCGATCAGCAGCGCGGCGATCGCGACGACGATCACCAGCCTCCTGGAGCCCCCTGATATGCCGCTGTTCTCCATCCGGCCTCCCCTTTTGCCGGGCCCGCCCCGGGCACCGGCCCCCCATCCCGGCCCGAGAGTAACCGCCCGTGCCGATCTTCCCTCGGCGCTCCTCGAACGTGCGAACTCGGAGGATCATCCAAGCCCGAGTCGGGGGCAGTCGTGCCGTACGGATACCCTGGGGGCGTGACGTTCCCGGTAGTCGGCATGGTCGGCGGCGGTCAGCTCGCCCGTATGACCCACGAGGCGGGTATCCCCCTCGGCATCAAATTCAAGCTCCTCAGCGACACTCCGCAGGATTCGGCGGCTCAGGTGGTCGGTGATGTCGTCATCGGCGACTACCGCGATCTGGACACGCTGCGTGCCTTCGCCCGTGGCTGCGATGTGATCACGTTCGATCACGAGCATGTTCCCACCGAGCACTTGCGGGCGCTGGAGGCCGACGGCATCCCCGTACGGCCCGGTCCCGATGCGCTGGTGCACGCTCAGGACAAGGGGGTGATGCGGGCGAAGCTGGACGCGATCGGCGTGCCCTGTCCGCGGCACCGCATCGTCTCCGACCCCGCCGATGTCGAGCGGTTCGCGGCGGAGGGCGTGGGGTTCCCGGTGATCCTCAAGACCGTCCGCGGGGGCTATGACGGCAAGGGCGTCTGGGTCGTGCGATCCTCCAAGGAGGCCGCCGAGCCGTTCCGTGCCGGGGTGCCCGTCCTCGCGGAGGAAAAGGTTGATTTCAGCCGCGAACTGGCCGCCAACATCGTCCGCTCCCCGCACGGCCAGGCCGTCGCCTACCCGGTCGTGGAGTCCATCCAGGTCGACGGCGTCTGCGACACCGTGATCGCGCCGGCGCCCGGCCTCGACCCGGAGCTGGCGGGCCAGGCCCAGGAGCTGGCGCTGCGCATCGCCAAGGAGCTGGACGTCGTCGGGCATCTGGCCGTCGAGCTCTTCGAGACCGCCGATGGCCGCATCCTGGTCAACGAGCTCGCCATGCGCCCGCACAACTCCGGCCACTGGAGCCAGGACGGCGCGATCACCTCGCAGTTCGCCAACCACGTCCGTGCCGTGCTCGACCTCCCGCTCGGCGATCCCCGCCCGCGCGCCCGCTGGACGGTGATGGCCAACGTCCTCGGCGGCGACTACCCCGACATGTACCACGCGTACCTGCATTGCATGGCGCGGGACCCGCAGTTGAAGATCCATATGTACGGGAAGGACGTGAAGCCCGGCCGTAAGGTCGGCCACGTCAACACCTACGGCGACGACCTGGCGGATGTGCGCGAGCGCGCCGCGCACGCCGCCGGCTATCTGCGAGGAACGATCACCGAATGACGCCCAGCACTCCCCCGGCTGCCGCTGGGAGGTCCCCCCAGCCCGACCCCCGCCCCGCAACGAACGCCGAAGCGCGCCCCGCCACGCCGTCCCCCGTGGTCGGCATCGTCATGGGCTCCGACTCCGACTGGCCCGTCATGGAGGCCGCCGCGCAGGCCCTCGACGAGTTCGAGATCCCCTACGAGGTCGATGTCGTCTCGGCGCACCGCATGCCGCGCGAGATGATCGCGTACGGGGAGGAAGCGGCCGACCGCGGTCTGAAGGCGATCATCGCGGGTGCCGGGGGCGCGGCCCACCTCCCCGGAATGCTCGCCTCCGTCACCCCGCTGCCGGTCATCGGTGTCCCGGTCCCGCTGAAGTACCTCGACGGGATGGACTCGCTGCTGTCCATCGTGCAGATGCCGGCCGGGGTGCCGGTCGCCACCGTCTCGGTCGGCGGAGCCCGTAACGCCGGGCTGCTGGCCGCCCGGATCCTCGCCACCCAGGACGCCGAACTCCTCGGCCGGATGCGGGAGTTCCAGCAGGAGCTGAACGACCAGGCCACCGAGAAGGGCAAGCGGCTGCGCAACAAGGTCGCCTCTCCGGCCGGGTTCGGCTTCGGGGGCGGTAAGTGAGCTCATCCCTGGACGCCGCAAGGGATCTGCTCGCCCGCTGGCCCGTCGTCGACGGCCACAACGACCTGCCCTGGGCGCTGCGCGAGCAGGTCCGCTACGACCTCGACCGGCGCGACATCGCCGCCGACCAGTCCGCGCACCTCCACACCGACCTGCCGCGGCTGCGGGCCGGCGGCGTCGGCGCCCAGTTCTGGTCGGTGTACGTACGTGCCGACTACGCGGGCGACAAGGCCGTCAGCGCCACCCTCGAACAGATCGATGTGGTGCGGGAACTGGTCGCCCGCCACCCCGACGCGCTGCGCCTTGCGCACACCGCCGACGACATGGAGGCGGCCCGCGCCGACGGCCGGATCGCTTCCCTCATGGGCGCCGAGGGCGGCCACTCCATCCACAACTCGCTGGCCACCCTGCGCGCGCTGCACGACCTGGGCGTGCGCTACATGACGCTCACCCACAACGACACCCTCGACTGGGCGGACTCCGCGACCGACGAGCCGCGCCACAACGGGCTGTCGGCGTTCGGTGCGGAGGTCGTCCGTGAGATGAACCGCTGCGGGATGCTGGTCGACCTCTCGCACGTCTCGGCCGACACCATGCGCGATGCGCTGCGGGTCACCACCGCGCCGGTGATCTTCTCGCACTCCTCCGCACGCGCCGTCTGCGACCATCCGCGCAACATCCCCGACGACGTGCTGGCACAGCTGCCCGCCAACGGCGGGGTCGCGATGGCCACGTTCGTGCCGAAGTTCGTGCTGCCGGCCGCCGTCGAATGGACGCAGCGCGCCGACGAGAACATGCGGGCACACGGTCTGCACCACCTCGACACCACCGAGGCGGGCATGACGGTCCAGCGGGCCTTCGAAGCCGCCCACCCCCGCCCGATGGCCACCGCGGCCACCGTCGCCGATCACCTCGACCACATGCGCGAGGTCGCCGGCGTCGACCACATCGGCATCGGCGGCGACTTCGACGGCACCGCCTTCACCCCGGCCGACCTGGCCGATGTCGCCGGCTACCCGAACCTGATCGCCGAGCTGCTGGACCGCAAGTGGTCCGAGGCCGACCTGGCCAGGCTCACCTGGCAAAACGCCGTCCGCACGCTGCGCGCCGCCGAGGACGTGGCGCGCGCCGAGCAGCAGCGGCGCGGCCCGTCCCACGCGACGATCGAGCAGCTGGACGGCTGACTCAGCTACCGCAGAGACAGAGGCAGAACGGGTGCCCGGCCGGGTCGAGATAGACCCGGAAGTCGCGCCCGTCCTCGTCGCGCTGGACCAGCTTCGCTCCCAGCGCGACGACCTTGTCCTCCGCCGCGTCGATGTCCCCGCGCGTGACGTCGAAGTCGAGATGCAGCTGCTGCGGCACCTCCTGGTCCGGCCACTGCGGCGGCCGGTAGTCGGCCACCCGCTGGAAGGCGAGGGCGCGGCCCTCCGGCCCGGCGACCTCGACCCAATCGCCGCCCCCTTCCACCCGCCAGCCGAGCATCTCCGCGTAGAAGCCCGCGAGTGCCTGCGGGTCGGGACAGTCCAGTGCGACAACACCGAGCTTGATCAGGCCCATGGCGTTACCTCCTCATAGCTCCAACCGGTAACCTCGTTACTGCATAATGGCGATGTATCGGTAACGTGGCAAGAGTGGCATCCCGAGCAGCCCCGGATTCCCTGCTGTTGGTGCAGGACCTGGTGAACACCCTCGACATCGAGACCGGTGCGGACGCGTTGTGCGCCGACGGCGGCCTCGGTGCCTTCCTGCATGACCACGGAGAGCCTGAACTCGCCCCGGGCCGCGGTGAGCCGGCGGCGCTCGAAGAGCTGCGGGAGCTGCGCGAGGCGCTCCGGGAGGTCTGTCTGGCGCACACCGCCGGCACCGCCGTGCCCGAGCGGACCGCCCGGACGCTGGACCGGCTGCTGGCCGCCGCCCCCCTCGTCCTGTCCGTACACCCCGACGGCGGCGCCGCACTGCGCCCGGTCGCCGGGCTCCGGGGCGCCGCGCACCTCACCGCCCGTATCGCGGCGGGCATCGCGACCGCGGTCGCCGACGGCACCTGGAGCCGGCTCAAGGCCTGCGAGGCCCACGACTGCCGCTGGGTCTTCTACGACAAGAGCCCGGCCGGCCGCAGCCGCTGGTGCACCATGGCGGTCTGCGGCAGCCGGGCGAAGATGCGGACCTACCGCGCCAGACGCGCGGAGTCCGGGTAGCCGGGGCCGGGGGTCAGGCCCGGGGGCGGCCCAGTGCGCGGTAGGTCCAGCCCGCCTTGCGCCACAGCTCCGGGTCCAGGGCGTTACGGCCGTCCAGGATGCGGCGCTCGGCGACCACCTCGCCCAGGGCGGCCGGATCCAGCTCACGGAACTCGCGCCACTCCGTCAGGTGCAGCACCACATCCGCGCCGCGCACCGCCTCCAGCGCGCTGTCCGCGTACGCCAGCGTCGGGAAGAGCCGCCGGGCGTTCTCCATGCCCTTCGGGTCGTACACCGTCACCTGGCCGCCCTGGAGGTGGATCTGGCCGGCGACATTGAGCGCGGGGGAGTCGCGGACGTCGTCCGAGTCCGGCTTGAAGGTCGCCCCCAGAACGGCGACCCGCTTGCCGAGGAAGCCGCCGCCGACCGCGTCCCGGGTCAGCTCGACCATGTGACCGCGGCGCCGCATGTTGATCGAGTCGATCTCGCGCAGGAACGTCAGCGCCTGGTCGGCACCCAGCTCACCGGCGCGCGCCATGAAGGCCCGCAGGTCCTTGGGCAGACAGCCGCCGCCGAAGCCGATACCGGCCCGCAGGAACTTCTTGCCGATCCGGTCGTCGTGCCCGATGGCCTCGGCGAGCTTCACCACATCGCCGTCGGCCGCCTCGCAGACCTCCGCCATGGCGTTGATGAAGGAGATCTTCGTCGCCAGGAAGGAGTTGGCCGAGGTCTTCACCAGCTCGGACGTCGGGTAGTCCATGACGATGAACGGCGAGCCCTCGGCGATCGGGGCGGCGTACACCTCGCGCAGCAGCTCCTCGGCCCGCTCACCGGCCACACCCACGACGATCCGGTCCGGGTGCAGGGTGTCCTTGACCGCGAAGCCCTCGCGCAGGAACTCCGGGTTCCAGGCCAGCTCGGCGGCGGCGCCCGCCGGGGCGGCCGCGGCGAGCCGCTCGGCGAGCCGGGCCGCGCTGCCCACCGGCACCGTCGACTTGCCGACCACCAGGGCGGGCCGGGTCAGATGCGGCGCCAGCGCGTCGAAGGCGCTCTCCACGTACGACATGTCACAGGCGTACTCACCGTGCTTCTGCGGGGTGTTCACACAGACGAAGTGGACATCGCCGAAGGCGCCGGCCTCCTCGTAGGAGGTGGTGAAGCGCAGCCGGCCGGTCGCCCCCTCGATCCCGGCGACATGGCGGCGCAGCAGCTCCTCCAGGCCGGGCTCGTACATCGGGACCTCGCCCCGCTGCAGCATCTCGATCTTCTCGGGCACCACATCGAGCCCCAGCACCTCGAAGCCCAGCTCGGCCATGGCCGCGGCGTGGGTCGCGCCGAGGTAGCCGGTACCGATCACGGTGATCTTGAGGGCCATGGATGCTCCAAACAGGCGGGGTGCGGCGCGGAGTGCCGGCGTTGAGGGTCGGTGGTCGGGCGGCGGTGGCCGGGTGGCGGTCGGGCTGAGGAAAACGGCGCTGACCGAGCATAGTCGGGCCTGGCGGGGCCTCCTCCAGCCGTCGCGCGAGCAGGTCTGTAACTGTCGGCAACCTCACGTATCCGCAGGCCGGTGCGGGCACCTAGAATCCGGAGAGGTAAAGGGTTACTTAACGGTAGTTAGCACTGCCGACAGCTCACAGGGGAGTGAGAAAGCGTGGCGGGAACCGCTGATTTCGATCTGTACCGGCCGTCCGAGGAGCACGACATGCTCCGCGAGTCGGTGCGCTCGCTCGCCGAGGCGAAAATCGCGCCGTTCGCCGCCGCGGTGGACGAGGAGGCCCGCTTCCCGCAGGAAGCGCTCGATGCGCTGGTCGCCAACGATCTGCACGCCGTCCATGTACCGGAGGCCTACGGCGGTGCCGGCGCCGATGCGCTGGCGACCGTCATCGTCATCGAGGAGGTGGCCCGCGTCTGCGGTTCGTCCTCCCTCATACCGGCGGTCAACAAGCTCGGTTCGCTCCCGGTGATCCTCTCGGGCTCCGAGGAACTCAAGGCGAAGTACCTGGGCCCGCTGGCCAAGGGCGACACGATGTTCTCGTACTGCCTGAGCGAGCCGGACGCCGGCTCCGACGCGGCCGGAATGAAGACCAAGGCCGTCCGCGACGGTGACCACTACCTCCTCAACGGCGTCAAGCGCTGGATCACCAACGCCGGCGTCAGCGACTCCTACACGGTGATGGCCGTCACCGACCCGGAGAAGCGCTCCAAGGGCATCTCGGCCTTCGTCGTCGAGAAGGGCGACGAAGGCGTCTCGTTCGGCGCCCCGGAGAAGAAGCTCGGCATCAAGGGCTCCCCGACCCGCGAGGTCTACCTCGACAACGTCCGGATTCCGGCCGACCGCATGATCGGCGCGGAGGGCACCGGCTTCGCCACCGCCATGAAGACCCTGGACCACACCCGCATCACCATCGCGGCCCAGGCCCTCGGCATCGCCCAGGGCGCACTGGACTACGCCAAGGGTTATGTCCAGGAGCGCAAGCAGTTCGGCAAGCCGATCGGCGACTTCCAGGGCGTCCAGTTCATGCTCGCCGACATGGCCATGAAGGTGGAGGCGGCCCGTCAGCTCACCTACGCCGCCGCGGCCAGGTCCGAGCGGATCTCCGCCGGCGGCAAGAACGAGGACCTGACGTTCTTCGGCGCCGCGGCCAAGTGCTACGCCTCGGACGCCGCCATGGAGATCACCACGGACGCCGTCCAGCTGCTCGGCGGCTACGGCTACACCCGTGACTACCCGGTCGAGCGGATGATGCGGGACGCCAAGATCACGCAGATTTATGAAGGCACGAACCAAGTTCAGCGGATCGTGATGGCAAGGAACCTGCCCTAGCAGGATTTTTGCAGGTCAGGAGCTGTTTCGAAGGTCCGGCGGGACGCCTCTGGCTTTCTGTCCCTGGCGGCCTGATCAGGGCCGTTCCTGGGCGTCATGCTGGGGGAAACCTGGGCAGATGCCGGGCTGAAAACGGCCACTGACCTGCACAAACAACACAGCCCCCGGCGCGACGCCGGGGGCTGTTGTCGTACGTGGATCAGGCGACCTCTGATGCCTCCGTCGGATCGTCGGCGCCGGGCGTCAACATCGTCGCGATGGCCGCCCGGCCACGCTGCTCGGCCACTTCGAAGATGTAGTGGTAGTGCTCCCTCAGCACGTCCGTACTGCTGTGGCCCATCCAGTCGGCCACGTCGTTCTCGGGGACTCCGGCGTACAGCAGTCGCGACCCGTAGTAGTGCCGGAGTGAGTGCGCCTTGCAGTACTTCACCTGTCCCTTGCCCAGAGCCTCCATCCAGATCTTCGGGTAGAAGTACGACGCGTAGAGGTAGCCAGTCCGCGTCACGTTGGGGAAGAGAAGTCGCTCCGGCCCCCATACGCCGTGGTTCTTGATGTGCCGCCGTAGCTCGAAGGCGACGTTCGGCGGGAGGGGGACGGTACGCCCTGGCTCACCTTCATCACGAGCCTTGATGTGCCGACGCTGGATCGCGCTGTTCTTCCCCGACTCGGTGTCTCCGTCCTCCGCAATCTGGAAGTCGACGCGAAGCGTCTCGGCCTTGAAGTCGATCTGATCACGGGACACCGCCATGGCCTCACCCAGTCGCAGGCCGCACCCGGCCATGAGCCACAGCATCGCGCGGTATCGCGGAGGAGCGGCATCCAGCATCGCAAGAACTTCCCGCGTCGTGAGCCGCCTTGCGGTGCTCTTCTGCTCCCGGATCTCCTTGGCGCGGCTGCCCGCGCCCTTGACCTTCTTGCACGGGTTCCGGCCGACGATCTCGTTGACGACAGCCCAGTCCATCATCCCGGAGAAGAACGAGAACCGCTGACGCCGTGTGCGGGCGGACAGCTTCCGGTCCTGCTCCATCCACAAGAGCCACTGTTCAACACCAGCGACCTTCAGGGACACGATGGAACGCGCCTTGAAGAACGGCTCAATGGTCGTGTTGAGGATCGACCGGTACTGCTTCTTGGTGCTGTTCTCCAGCTTCCTTTGATTCGTCCACTGCTCCCACACGGCCGTCACGGGTTGCTTGCCCAAGCGGTCGTCCAGGTAGGTCCCGGCGTCGAGTTCCTGTTCCTTGCGCTTGCGCTGGTCATCAGCCCGCTTCTTGGTCTCGAACGTCTTCTGTCGTTGCTTGCCGTCCGGGTCGTACCAGAACGTCGTCCACTTCTTCGGGTCGTCCTTTGAACGCGCGACCCATGCCCTTACCACTGAAGCGGCCCCCTCCTGCTGCTGCCGACGTACGGGCCCGCCCCGCCGTCGCGCCGGTCACTCCCCGGTGTTTCCAAGTTTGCGCACCGACCACCCTGGGTCGTCAACACAGGGTGGAACCCCCTGGGTGTGTTAAGTTGAGTGATATGGAAGCGGATGACAGCGGGTTCGAGATCACTCAGCAGCAGGGCGCCTGGGCGGTCCGCATGTGGTGGCCCGTGGGGCCGGTCAACGGGGGGCCGCAGCGGATCACCATCGAGCCGGCCGAAGATGCCCCTGCTCGCGAGGTGGCGCGGGGCATCTCGACCACTGTCCTGCGCAGGCTCGATGTAGCCGCAGCCCTGGAGTTGGCCAAGCAGGCTCCCGAAGCCCAGCGGACGTTGGAGGAGGTGGCAGGGAAGTTGAATGGGATGGGAGAGGCGGCGGGGCTCGCCCTGGAAGGCGAAGGCGTCTCAGAGCGGTACTTGGCCTTGCTTGTTACCACGTACACCGCCATGGCGGATTTTGGGGCTCCTGCGCCCATTCCGTGGCTGGCACGGCTCATCGGCCGGCGACCTGAGACGGTGAAGGATCACCTGAAGCGGGCCAGAAGGGACGGCTTCCTGACCACAGTTGCCGGTAAGGCGGGTGGAGAGTTGACGGACAAGGCCAAAGCAGTACTTGAGGAAATGGCTGAAGCAGGAAGCCAAGGCGGCTGAACTACCTAGCACTTCATACGCATGAGCCCCCGAGGGTCTTCGGGGGCTTTCTTGTTTCTTGGAGGACGGATGGCGCTAGCCAAGCTTATGACCGTTGATGACGTAGCCGACTATCTGAACAAGCCCCGTTCCTGGGTGTACGGGAACTGGAAGGCCGAACAGATCCCGTTCCGGAAGGTAGGGCAGTCGCTTCGATGCCGCCCTGCCGACCTGGATCGCTGGCTGGACGCCCAGGGGGCCGAGTGAGCTACCACTTTGCCAAGGTCTACCGGCCGGCACATTCGAACCCTGCGATTGGGAGCGCGGTTCTTCACCTCGAAACGCGTATGTGGTTCCTGGCTTTGGACCGCATGCAGCGGGGAGGGCATTCGCCCCTGGGTTCTGGTGAATTGCAGCTCATCTTGACCAATGAGAAGGGGGAGCCGTACAGCAAGGGTCGCTATTCACAGGCGCTGGGGTCCCTCAAGGCCGCTGGGGTCCTGGCCCCGTCCGCCAGTCCCCGATGCCTGCTACCGGCAAGATCAGCTTCGAGTGTGACCCCCTCAAGGTCGTCCCTGGTCAGGTGAAGGGGAAGTCTCAACGGAAGCAAGTCCGCTGAGGCGTGAAACAAAAAGGAGCCCGCCCCCGAAGGGGCCGGCTTTATTTGCATCTCGCACCCGAGGTAGACCCCTCGGTACAGGGGCCGCCGCACAACGAGGCCCCGCTGATGTCGAGCGCGTACAGGTCGGTTCCGTTCTGCATCACTGCACCTTCCTGCTCCACTAATCGCGGCCATGACTGACCGCCGCCGCCCGTACCGGGGGGGAGTCCAGGTCCCCCACAACTGCGGCAGGGGCTCTACTCGACGCGAACGACCATGGCGAACGAGGTCCTGATACGTCGGAAACCGGCGTGACCGGAGCGGCCCGTGTGGCTCATGCACTCCACATCGACAGACGCCGACTCGCTGGAAGGTGTCGCCTTCCACTTGCAGTGCAGGCACTCAGCCTCAAAGGTCACGTCTGTATCCGGGTGCTCGGTGATCCTGTGCATCACGTACCGCATCGCCGTTCTGATGCTCACAGCCCGCCCCTACGGCTCCGTGCGTTGGCTTCGGCAACTCTGCTGCTCAGTCCCTCTGTCAGCCCATTCGGCGGGGCCTTGTAGTCAGGACACTTCGGGCTCCCGCACTCGCACCGGGGCCAGCACAAGGCCGAACTTGGCGCCATGTCGGCGCCTTCGGGGCCAGGATCGCTTTTCTGCACCATGAGCACGCCGCCTACGCCGAATGCATCGGAGAGACGGGAGAGGAACTGTCGGGCCTCACTGCTGCCCAGATGATCAGCCGGTTCGGTACCCCGCGCCCTGCTTTCGCCCATCACACCGCGCCCTCCCGATCGTTTCCGCGTCGATGCGCCGACCGTAGGAAGTGGCGACTGTCGGGCTCCACAAACTTGCACGAGCTTGCACGCCAATTCTCGTAGCTGGTAGCCATATTGACGCTGTCTCCACAGGTCAATGAAGCTGATGCAAGCCCGAGCAAGCACCTAGACCAGGGAGCCAGCCATGGCCGTAGAGTTCATTGGAATCGACCCCAACACGGACCGGGACCACTGCCCCACCGTGTGGGCCGACGCCGAAGCTCAGGAGATCTTGTTGCAGGGGTGGAAGCCGAACACCGAGACTCAGGCGGACTGCGAGGCAAGCAGCCCCGCGAACGGTCCGGTGCCCGAGAGCGAAGCCATCGTGAGGATCCCGGCCCGGATGATCCCGATGATCAGGGAGGCGTGTGATGCCGTCGAGCGTGCCCAGCTTCGCTGAGCTGCTTGGCCAGTGCGAGCGGTCCGCTGCCCACTTGGAGCTGCGTGACGCCTACGCGCCAACGGATCGGTTCGAGGCCTGGAAGAGGGGCGAGCGGATCAACTGGGAGGACCGCGAATCCTGGTGGCACCCCTACGACCAATTGATCACGGACACCGTGGCCCGGGGCGTGACGATTCGCCGAGCCCGGGTGGTCTCCGAGCCGGTATCGGATTACATCCGGTGGGAGCACTACGTCACCCGCGCCAACGTCACGGCCGGTGAGGAAGTGCGGTGGTTGCCCCGGCGACGGGCCACGAGTATCCCTCTGCCAGGGAATGACTTCTGGTTGTTCGATGGTGCGCTGCTACGGGTGCACCACTTCTCAGGTGACGGTGCGGTGGTGGAGGACGAGATAACGGCGGACCCAGAAGCCGTGAAGCTGTGCTCCGCCGCGTTCGAAGCAGTCTGGGAGCGGGCGATCCCGCACCACCTGTACAAGATCTGACGAAAGCCAGCTCCGTGCCCACACACCCGTCTTCACGCGTTCAGCAGGCCCGCGAAGAGCTGGCCGGCCGTCTGCGTGAGATCCGGAAGGATGCGGGGATCAGCGGGCGGGAGCTGGCCGTCAGGTGCGGTTGGTCAGAGTCGAAGTCATCCAGGATCGAGAACGCGAAGACGCCTCCCTCCGATAGGGACATCAGAGCGTGGTGCCGAGCCTGCGCCGCTGATGATCAGGTCCCCGACTTGATCGCGGCTAACAGACAGTCCGCCGATGCTCACGTGCAGTGGAGACGACTCCAGCGAAGCGGCCTACGTCGCCTGCAAGAGTCCACAGGCGATCTGTACCAACAAACCAAGCTATTCCGGATCTACGTCTCCGACGTGATTCCCGGATTCCTCCAGACGCCCGGATACGCCACTGCCCTGCTGTCATCCATCGCAGACTTCCGAGGAACCCCGGATGACGTGAGTGACGCTGTGACGGCCCGCATGAGGCGTAACGGGGTGCTGAGCAATGGCACACGCCGGTTCTCGTTTGTACTGGAGGAGTCCGTGTTGCGGTACCGGTTGTGCAGCGCAGAGACGATGGCAGCGCAGCTTGGTCATCTGCTCGGGGTCATGGATCTCCAGAACGTTGCCGTGGGGATCGTCCCGTTCTCGGCGCAGCGGACTATGTGGCCGATGCCAACCTTCACGATCTTCGACGACACCAGGGTGCACGCGGACACGCTGGATGCTGCTGCCACCCTCACGCAGCCCAGCCAGGTCGAGTTGTACGCCCGAGCCTTTGACCGGCTCTCGCAGGTGGCCGCGAGGGGAGCAGCGGCACGTTCCCTGATAGCGGATGCGGTGGCCTCCCTCACGTGACAAGCGATGTCGGTGCACCCCTCGGTAGTGATCATGGGGAAATGCTGGGGGAGTACCTCCTGAAGGTTATGTTCGTGCAGGTCAACGCCATATGACCTGTAAAGCACCCACATCTACGAGGGCACCAACCAGGTCCAGCGGATCGTGATGGCCCGCAACCTGCCGCAGTAAGCGGCACGGCGCAGCGCGAGGGGCCCCGGACCGCCACCGTCCGGTGGCCGGAGAGCGCCCGGAGGTAGCGGGACTGGGCGCGGCCGGG
>NZ_JBSHAW010000032.1:0-22524 GCF_053611685.1 Streptomyces sp. NPDC054786
GACCCCGCGGGGGCCGGGGCGGGTGGCAACCCGCCGCCGGCGGCGGGCCCGGCCGCGTAGGTGTGCCCTCGCTGGCCGTGTTCCTTCCGCATCCGGCCGCACGGGGCCGCATCTGAGGCGGCGGAGGGGGACGTTGCCCGAGGGCGACTGTCAGTGGTCGCCCGTACCGTTTTCCGTAAGCGCACGATGCGGACGGGGGCGGGATGACACACATGAGGGCGGGAACGGAGACGGGCCGCGCGGCAGGAGCCGGCGCGCTCGCCCGGCACGGTGGCTTCGGCCGGCTGGGGGGCGCCGCCGCCGTCTCCGGCTTGGGCGATGCGCCGCGCGGCGCCGCTGTTGCTCGCCTACCCCTTGACCGGTTCCCCGCTGCTGATCTCGCTCGTCATCGCCTGCGGTGTCGTGCTCCGGCTGTTCTTCGGGCTGGTGGGCGGTGCGCTCGTCATGGGGGCACCTCCCTGCTCGGGCGAAGCCGAGAGTTTGGGGGAGGGGGGACCAGCGGCGGGCGATGTGGGCGGTCGATGTGCTGCCTCTCTGTGCACCGGCCCGCCGCCCCACCGCCGGGCGCACCGTCCGCCGCGAAATCGCCGGCGGGATACGGCAGTTGTGGCGCGACCGGGGTGCTGCGCGCTGCTGCTCGCCGGGGGTCCGGACCGTGGTGCCGGTGGGCCTCGGGACGCCGCGGTCGCCAGGTGTACGGTCCCGTACTCCGGCGCTGCCGGCCGCCGCGCTGCCGGCCCTGGCGCCGTCGCGCTGACACCTGTTCTTCAGGCACCCGACAGCGCCTCGTCCGGCAGTGGACAGATACCTCATACCGCGCGCTGATCAATTAGGTTGGGAGATGGCGGGGCCGGTACGAGATGAAGAAGGCTGATGTCCGAGATGAATGCAGAAGGCCGCAGCAGGCTCGATCAGTTGCCTGAGTGGACCGCGCTGGGCAAGCACCGGGAGCAGCTGGCGCAGGTGCATCTGCGCGAGCTGTTCGAGCGGGATCCGGCGCGCGCCGAGCGCTACACCCTCCAGGTGGGCGATCTGTACCTGGACTACTCCAAGCACCTGGTCACCGACGAGACCCTGGGGCTGCTGCGCGACCTGGCCGCGGCGACCGGTGTGGCGGAGCTGCGGGACGCGATGTTCCGCGGGGAGAAGATCAACATCACCGAGCAGCGCTCCGTGCTGCACATCGCGCTGCGCGCGCCCGGTTCCGCGGTCATCATGAGCGACGGTGAGAACGTCGTCCCCGGCGTGCAACACGTCCTGACGAGGATGGGCGTCTTCACCGACCGGGTCCGCTCCGGCGACTGGAAGGGCCACACCGGCAAGCGCATCAAGACCGTCGTCAACATCGGTATCGGCGGCTCGGATCTGGGCCCGGCAATGGCGTACGAGGCGCTGCGCGCCTACACCCACCGGGACATGCAGTTCCGCTTCGTCTCCAATGTGGACGGCGCCGATCTGCACGAGGCGGTACGCGATCTGGACCCGGCCGAGACGCTGTTCATCGTCGCCTCGAAGACCTTCACCACCATTGAGACGATCACCAATGCCACCTCGGCCCGCGACTGGCTGCTGACCGGTCTGGGCGCCGGGGGAGAGGCCGTCGCCAAGCACTTCGTGGCGGTGTCGACCAACGCCGAGAAGGTGGCGGAGTTCGGCATCGACACGGACAACATGTTCGAGTTCTGGGACTGGGTCGGCGGCCGGTACTCCTTCGACTCCGCCATCGGTCTGTCGCTGATGGTCGCGATCGGCCCGGAGTGCTTCCGCGAGATGCTGGCCGGCTTCCACCTCGTCGACGAGCACTTCTGCACCGCCCCTCCGGAGGAGAACGTCCCGCTGCTGCTGGGACTGCTCGGCATCTGGTACGACAACTTCTGGGACGCCCAGTCGCATGCCGTGCTGCCCTACAGCCACTACTTCTCCAAGTTCACCGCCTATCTGCAGCAGCTGGACATGGAGTCCAACGGCAAGTCCGTGGACCGCGAGGGCAATCGGGTCGACTGGCAGACCGGCCCCGTCGTCTGGGGCACGCCCGGCACGAACGGCCAGCACGCGTACTACCAGCTGCTGCATCAGGGCACGAAGATGATCCCGGCCGACTTCATCGGCTTCGCCCGGCCGGTCGACGATCTGCAGCCGGGCCTGGTCGCTCAGCACGACCTGCTCATGGCCAACATGTTCGCCCAGGGCCAGGCGCTGGCCTTCGGCAAGACGCCCGATGAGGTGCGCGCCGAGGGCGTGGCCGAGGAACTGGTGCCGCACAAGACATTCCCGGGCAACCGCCCCACCACCACCATCCTGGCCGGCGAGATCAGCCCGTCCGTGCTGGGCCAGTTGGTGGCGCTCTACGAGCACAAGGTGTTCGTCCAGGGTGCGGTGTGGAACATCGACTCCTTCGACCAGTGGGGCGTGGAGCTGGGCAAGGTCCTCGCCAAGCGCGTCGAACCGGCGCTGACGGAGGGCGCCGAGGTACCGGGCCTCGACGCCTCCACGGCCGGCCTGGTCGCCAAGTACCGGGAGCTGCGCGGGCGTTGACCGGCCGGATCACCGCCCGGTGACCGCGGCGACGCCGAAGGCCCCGCACCCTTCAGGGCGCGGGGCCTTCGGCATTGTCACCTGGCGGCGGTCAGGCCGACGCCGGCGGGTAGAGGCTGCGCGGCAGTTGAGCCGCCGCCGCCTCGTCCAGCAGCCACAGGGTCCGGCTGCGGCCCCGTGCGCCGGCCGCCGGGGCCTGGACCTCTCCGGCGTCGGACAGGGCGATGGCCACGGCGTTCGCCTTGTCCTCACCGGCCGCCAGCAGCCAGACCTCCCGTGCGGCGCGGATCGCGGGCAGGGTCAGCGAGATGCGGGTGGGCGGCGGCTTCGGTGCGCCGTGCACCCCCACCACCGTCCGCTCCTGCTCGTAGACGGCAGGCAGCTCGGGGAAGAGCGAGGCCACATGGGTGTCCGGGCCGACGCCCAGCAGCAGGACGTCGAACGAGGGCACCGGCCCATGGTCCTCGGGGCCCGCGGCGGCGGCCAGTTCGGCCGCGTACGCCTCGGCGGCGGCGTCGGCGTCCTTGCCGTACGGGCCGTCCGACGCGGGCATGGGGTGCACCCGGGCCGGGTCCAGCGGGACGCTGTCCAGCAGCACCTCCCGGGCCTGGGTGTAGTTGCGCTCCGGATCGCCGTCCGGCAGGAACCGCTCGTCGCCCCACCACAGGTCCAGCCGGGCCCAGTCCACCGCGTCCCGGGCGGGCGCCTCGGCGAGGGCCGCGAGCAGCCCGTTGCCGTTGCGCCCGCCGGTCAGCACCACGGAGGCGGAGCCGCGGGCGGACTGGGCATCCACGATCTTCGTGATCAGCCGGGCCGCCGCAGCCTTGGCCATCAGCTCCTTGTCGCGGTGGACGACAACCTGCGGAGCGCTCACTTGGTGGCTGCCTTCTTGGCGGGCTTCTTCGCCGCGGGCTTGGCCGGGGCGCTCTCGCCGGCCGCCGGCTCCCCGGCCGACGGCTGCGCGCCCGTGCCGTCACCGATCCGGTCCACGCCGTACTTCAGGGTGCCGGCGTAGATCTCGTCCGGGTCGAGCCGGCGCAGCTCCTCGGCGAGCAGCTCGGCGGTCTCGCGCCGCTTGAGCGCCACCGCACGGTCGGGCTGGCCGCGCATCGAGAGCGTGGCGAGCGAACCGTCCGGGCGGTCCAGCACGATCGCGCCGACGCTGGACTCCAGCCGCGCGGCCGTGAGGCCGGGGCCGTCGGACACCGTGCGGGTGACCGGGACGTTCAGCCTGTCGGCCAGCCACATGGCGAGCAGCTCGCAGCTGGGGTTGAACTCCTCGCCGGTCACCTCGGCCGAGGTGACCGTGCACGGAGCCTGGTCGAGCGCCGCCGCCAGCATCGAGCGCCAGGGCGTGATGCGGGTCCAGGCCAGATCCGTGTCGCCCGGGGTGTAGGTGTCCGCGCGGGCCGACAGTTCCTGGATGGGCTGCTCGGCGGCGTAGGCATCGGTGACGCGGCGCTGGGCGAGCGCACCGAGCGGGTCCTTGGCCGGGTCCAGCGGGGCGTTCACCGCCCACCAGACCACGACCGGTGCGTCCGGCAGCAGCAGCGGCAGCACCACCGACTGGGCGTGGTCGATCACCTCGCCGTAGAGCCGGAGTATGACCGTCTCGCCGGTGCCGGCCTCCGTGCCGAGCCGCACCTCGGCGTCGAGGCGGGCCTTGGCGCGGTCGCGCGGCGACCGGCTGACCCGCTTGATGACGACGAGGGTGCGCGAGGGGTGCTCACGGGACGCGTCGTTGGCCGCCCTCAGCGCGTCATAGGCGTTCTCCTCGTCGGTGACGATGACGAGGGTGAGCACCATGCCGATGGCAGGGGTGCCGATGGCGCGGCGCCCCTGGACCAGTGCCTTGTTGATCTTGCTGGACGTGGTTTCCGTCAAATCGATCTTCATGGCCGACGCCAGCTCCGTCCGTCTCGTGCGAGCATTTCGTCCGCCTCGGTGGGACCCCAGGTGCCCGCCGGGTACTGCGCGGGCCTGCCGTGCTTCTCCCAGTACTCCTCGATCGGGTCGAGGATCCGCCAGGACTGCTCCACCTCCTCCACACGCGGGAAGAGGTTGGCGTCGCCGAGCAGCACATCGAGGATCAGCCGCTCGTAGGCCTCGGGGCTGGACTCCGTGAAGGACTCGCCGTAGGCGAAGTCCATCGACACATCCCGTACCTCCATCGAGGTGCCCGGGACCTTGGAGCCGAACCTGACGGTCACGCCCTCGTCCGGCTGCACCCGGATGACCAGGGCGTTCTGCCCCAGCTCCTCCGTGGCGGTGCGGTCGAAGGGGGAGTGCGGGGCACGCTGGAAGACGACCGCGATCTCGGTGACGCGCCGGCCGAGGCGCTTGCCGGTGCGCAGATAGAAGGGGACGCCCGCCCATCGGCGGTTGTCGATCGACAGCTTGATCGCGGCATAGGTGTCGGTCTTCGACTTGGGGTCGATGCCCTCTTCCTGGAGGTAGCCGACGGCCTTCTCGCCGCCCTGCCAGCCCTCCGCGTACTGCGCACGGAGCGTCTCCTTGCCGAGGTCCTTGGGAAGCCGGACCGCGCCCAGCACCTTGGTCTTCTCGGCGACCAGCGCGTCCGCCTCGAAGGAGGCGGGCTCCTCCATCGTGGTCAGCGCGAGCAGCTGGAGGAGGTGGTTCTGGATGACGTCACGGGCGGCGCCGATGCCGTCGTAGTAGCCGGCCCGGCCGCCGATGCCGATGTCCTCGGCCATCGTGATCTGGACGTGGTCGACATAGCTGCGGTTCCACAGCGGCTCGAACATCGTGTTGGCGAACCGCAGCGCCAGGATGTTCTGGACCGTCTCCTTGCCCAGGTAGTGGTCGATCCGGAAGACCTCGTGGGGCGGGAAGACCTCATGGACGATCCGGTTGAGCTCCTGGGCGCTCTTCAGGTCGTGCCCGAAGGGCTTCTCGATGACCGCGCGCCGCCACGAGCCCTCCTTCTGGTCGGCCAGCCCGTGCTTCTTCAGCTGCTGGACGACCTTGGGGAAGAACTTCGGCGGCACGGACAGGTAGAAGGCGAAGTTGCCGTTGGTGCCCTGGGCCTTGTCGAGCTCGTTTATCGTCTCCTTCAGCGTCTCGAAGGCCTCGTCGTCGTCGAAGTTGCCCTGGACGAAGCGGCAGCCCTGGACCAGCTGCTGCCAGACCTCCTCGCGGAACGGCGTACGCGAGTGCTCCTTGACCGCCGCGTACACCTCCTGCGCGAAGTCCTCGTGCTCCCACTCGCGACGGGCGAACCCGACGAGTGAGAAACCCGGCGGCAGCAGACCGCGGTTGGCCAGGTCGTAGACGGCGGGCATCAGCTTTTTACGGGACAAATCGCCCGTGACGCCAAAGATAACCAGGCCCGACGGCCCCGCGATACGCGGGAGCCGTCGGTCCAGGGCGTCACGAAGCGGGTTGGCTCCGTGTGCATCAGACAAGGGAGATCAGCCCTCCGAGGGAGCGAGGCGCTTGAGCTCCGCCTCCGTGGACTTGAGCAGGTCGTTCCAGGACGCCTCGAACTTCTCCACGCCCTCGTCCTCCAGGACCTGAACGACCTCGTCGTACGAGATCCCGAGCTTCTCGAGCGCCTCCAGGTCGGCCTTGGCCGACGCGTATGTGTCGCGCACCGTGTCACCGGTGATCTCACCGTGGTCGGCGGTGGCCTCCAGGGTGGCCTCCGGCATGGTGTTGACCGTGCCCGGGGCGACCAGGTCCTCGACGTACATGGTGTCCTTGTAGTCCGGGTCCTTGACGCCGGTCGAGGCCCACAGCGGACGCTGCTTGTTGGCGCCGGCCTTGTCGAGGGCGGCCCAGCGCTCGGAGGAGAAGACCTCCTCGTACGCCTGGTAGGCCAGCCGGGCGTTGGCCAGCGCGGCCTTGCCCTTGAGGGCCTTGGCCTCGTCCGTGCCGGTCTTCTCCAGGCGCTTGTCGATCTCGGAGTCCACACGGGACACGAAGAACGACGCCACCGAACGGATCAGGGACAGGTCCAGGCCCGCGGCCTTGGCCTTCTCCAGGCCCGCCAGGTAGGCGTCCATGACCTCGCGGTAGCGCTCCAGCGAGAAGATCAGCGTGACATTGACGCTGATGCCCAGGCCGATGACCTCGGTGATCGCCGGGAGGCCCGCCTTGGTGGCCGGGATCTTGATCAGCGTGTTCGGACGGTCCACCAGCCACGCCAGCTGCTTGGCCTCGGCGATGGTGGGTGTGGTGTGGTGTGCCAGGCGCGGGTCCACCTCGATGGAGACCCGGCCGTCCTGGCCACCGGTGGCGTCGAAGACCGGACGCAGGATGTCGGCGGCATCGCGGACATCCGCCGTCGTGATCATGCGGATGGCTTCCTCGACGGTGACCTTACGGGCGGAGAGGTCGGCGAGCTGCTGCTCGTAGCCGTCGCCCGAGGAGATCGCTTTCTGGAAGATCGACGGGTTCGTCGTGACACCGACGACATGCTGCTGGTCGATCAGCTCGGCGAGGTTGCCGGACGTGATGCGCTTGCGCGACAGGTCGTCCAGCCAGATCGCGACGCCTTCGTCGGAGAGGCGCTTGAGTGCGTCTGTCATGGGGTCTGCATCTCCTACTTGTCGTGTACGGGCGTCAGCGCGCGGCGGCTTCGAGGCCCGTGCTTGCTTCAAGAGAGGCCCGGGCGGCGGAGGCGACCGCGTCGGCGGTGAAGCCGAACTCGCGGAACAGGGTCTTGGCATCGGCCGAGGCGCCGAAGTGCTCCAGGGACACGATGCGCCCGGCGTCACCGACGAAGCGGTGCCAGGTCAGACCGATGCCTGCTTCGACGGCGACCCGGGCCTTGACGGACGGGGGGAGCACGCTGTCGCGGTAGGCCCGGTCCTGCTGCTCGAACCACTCGACGCACGGCATCGACACCACGCGGGTGGGGACGCCCTCGGCCTGCAGCTGCTCGCGCGCTCCGACGGCGAGCTGCACCTCGGAACCGGTGCCGATCAGCACGACCTGCGGCGTGGTGCTCTTGCCGTCGGTCCCTTCGGCCTCGAACAGCACGTAACCGCCCTTGGCGGCATCCTCGTTGGCCGGGTACGTCGGCACGCCCTGACGCGTCAGCGCGAGGCCGTGCGGGGCCCCCACGCCGTACTCCTTCGTCCAGCGCTTGAGGATCTCGCGCCAGGCGATGGTGGTCTCGTTGGCGTCGGCCGGGCGGACGAGGTTCAGGTTCGGGATGGCGCGCAGCGAGGCCAGGTGCTCGACCGGCTGGTGGGTCGGGCCGTCCTCACCCAGACCGATGGAGTCGTGCGTCCACACGTAGGTCACCGGCAGGTGCATCAGTGCGGACAGCCGGACGGCGTTGCGCATGTAGTCGGAGAACACCAGGAAGGTGCCGCCGTAGACACGGGTGTTGCCGTGCAGCGTGATGCCGTTCATCTCCGCGGCCATGGAGTGCTCACGGATACCGAAGTGGATCGTGCGGCCGTACGGGTTCGCGCCCGGCAGCGGGTTGCCCTCGGGCAGGAACGACGAGGTCTTGTCGATCGTGGTGTTGTTCGACCCCGCCAGGTCGGCGGAGCCGCCCCACAGCTCGGGGATGACCGCACCGAGCGAGTGCAGCACCTTGCCGGACGCGGCGCGGGTGGCCACGGCCTTGCCGGTCTCGAAGGACGGGAGGTGGTTCTCCCAGCCCTCGGGCAGCTCGCCCGCGGCGATCCGGTCGAAGTCAGCGGCGCGCTCGGGGTTGGCCGTGCGCCAGTCGGCGAACGTCTTCTCCCACTCCTTCTTGAGGTCACGGCCGCGGTCGAGGGCGGCGCGGGTGTGCGCGAGCACCTCGTCGGGGACCTCGAAGGACTTCTCCGGGTCGAAGCCCAGGACGCGCTTGGTGGCCGCGACCTCTTCCTCGCCCAGCGCCGAGCCGTGTGCGGCCTCGGTGTTCTGGGCGTTGGGGGCCGGCCAGGCGATGATCGAGCGGGCCGCGATGAACGACGGGCGCCCGGTCTCGGCCTTGGCGGCCCGCAGGGCCTCGGCCAGTGCGACCGGGTCCAGGTCGCCGTCGGGCCGCTGCTCGACGCGCTGGACGTGCCAGCCGTAGGCCTCGTAGCGCTTGAGCGTGTCCTCGGAGACCGCGGTCTCGGTGTCACCCTCGATCGAGATGTGGTTGTCGTCCCACAGCATGATGAGGTTGCCGAGCTTCTGGTGGCCCGCGAGCGAGGAGGCCTCGGCGGAGATGCCCTCCTGCAGGCAGCCGTCGCCGGCGATCACGTAGATGGTGTGGTCGAAGGGCGAGGTGCCCTCGGGCGCGTCCGGGTCGAACAGGCCGCGCTCGTAGCGGGAGGCCATCGCCATGCCCACCCCGTTGGCGACACCCTGGCCCAGCGGACCGGTGGTGGTCTCCACGCCGGCGGTGTGGCCGTACTCGGGGTGACCGGGGGTCTTCGAGCCCCAGGTGCGGAACGCCTTCAGGTCGTCCAGCTCCAGGCCGTAACCGGCGAGGTGGAGCTGGATGTAGAGGGTCAGGCTGGAGTGGCCCGCGGAGAGAACGAAACGGTCACGGCCGGTCCAGTTCGGGTCCGCCGGGTCGTGCCGCATCAGCTTCTGGAAGAGCAGGTAGGCGGCCGGAGCCAGGCTCATGGCCGTACCCGGATGGCCGTTACCGACCTTCTGCACGGAATCCATGGCCAGGACACGGACGGTATCCACTGCCCGCTGATCCAGTTCGGTCCACTCGAGATCTGTGGTGGTCGGCTTGGTGCTCACCCTGAGTCAGGGCTCCTCTCCACATGTCGAATGCCGCGGACGGTATGTCCGCCAGGCGGTGTCGAGCCTACCCCCGCAAGTGCGTGCGTCTTTTCGACGCTCAGTCGGTGTTTCCGGCGCTCAGTCGGTGTCGGATGCCACGGCAGCTCATCGCTTCGGGCAACCAAATCAGGACTTGGGGCATTCCTGGCCCTGAGGTGACGGCCCTACGACCAGACTGCCGGGAGGCGGTCGCCTTCGCCTCCTGAACGACGGGCGAACGCCCGGGGAAAGATGCCGCGGCGGCCCCGCGCTCCGGCGCCCAACACGACCCCACCCCCGCGAAGATCACCGTATGGCCAACGTCTAAAGTGGCGTGGTAAGCGCAAGCCCTTCACCGGGTATTCACGGCCGGAAGAGCTTGCAGGCCTTATCTCTTCTGCGGCAAAGGCCGCTGATGTTACTTCCAGGGGTGTGCGTGACGGCCGTCGAATCCCGTCCTGCGGGTGGGGGCACCGCCCATGCCTCCTCCACGCCTGAAGGGCACGGGGGGACCCCCATGGCTGTGGGGGAGCTCTCTCAGATCCCCGGGAGCCCCGGCGACCGGCCGTTCGGGGCCCGCGCCAAGGCGTTCGTGGCGCTGACCAAGCCGCGGGTCATCGAGCTGCTGCTGATGACCACGGTGCCGGTGATGTTCCTGGCGGCCAAGGGCGTGCCGGATCTGTGGCTGGTGCTGGCGACCTGCATCGGCGGTTATCTCTCCGCCGGCGGAGCCGCCGCCTTCAACATGTACCTCGACCGCGACATCGACGCGCTGATGGACCGTACGTCCCAGCGGCCCCTGGTCACCGGCATGGTGGGCCCCCGCGAATGCCTGGTCTTCGCGACCGCCCTCGCGGTCGGCTCCACGGCCTGGTTCTGGTTCCTCGTCAACCCGCTGTCGGCGATGCTGTCGCTCGGTGCGCTGCTTTTCTATGTCGTGGTTTACACCATGATCCTCAAGCGGCGCACCACGCAGAACATCGTCTGGGGCGGCATCGCGGGCTGTATGCCGGTCTTCATCGGCTGGTCCGCGGTGACGAACTCGTTCTCCTGGGCCGCGGTGATCCTTTTCCTGGTCATCTTCTTCTGGACGCCGCCGCATTACTGGCCGCTGTCGATGAAGGTCAAGGACGACTACGAGCGCGTCGGTGTGCCGATGCTGCCGGCCGTCGCGGGCAACAAGGTCGTCGCGCGGCAGATCGTCGCCTACAGCTGGGTGATGGTGGCGGTGTCGCTGCTGCTGCAGCCGCTGGGCTACACGGGCTGGTTCTACACCCTCGTCGCGATCGCCTGCGGAGCCTTCTGGCTCAAGGAGGCGCACGGTCTGCAGTCCCGCGCCAAGGCCGGGATCAAGGGCGCCAAGCTCAAGGAGATGCGACTGTTCCACTGGTCCATCACCTATGTGTCGCTGCTGTTCGTCGCCGTCGCCGTGGATCCCTTCCTTCGTTGATTACCGATGGGTAGCATGCTGTTCATGGCAGACACCCAGCAGGCGGACGAGCAGACGGAGACGGTGGCCGACGTGAAGTCCGGCGCGCGCACCGACAAGCGGGCCGGCAAGCACACCGACAAGCTCGCCAAGCAGATCCGTGCCTTCGCCGCCACGCACGGCGGCAGCGCCGAAGGCCAGCTCGCACACATCGGCCGAGGCCGCATCCGGATCGCGCTCGTCGGGGCCGACGGCGAGTGGGGCAACCTCGTCGCGGACACCTTCGGCTCCGCCAAGGACGCCGCCGACAAGGCCGGCCTCACGCTCCACGACGACTTCGACGGCGAGCTCGCCGCCAGGGTCCGTACCGGCCGCAACGAGTGGTCCCGGATGGCAGGCATCCAGCTGGGCGGCCCGGCCAACAGCTGACGGTCCGGTGCCCGGGCGCCGTGCGCCGGGGCGCACGCCGGAAGCGGAGCCCGATACCTCACCACCTCCTCGTCCGTTAGGCCCACCAGGCGCGGCGTTCCGGTCACGCCCGGCGGGCTCTCGGCGAGGAGGAGCGGATGGACGGACTTCCACCGCTCATCGATCAGTACAGCCATGGCGCGGTGCACGGTGAACTCGGCCTCGGCTCCTTCGAGACCCACCTTGCCGCCGCGGTCGGCGCCCACGGCCCGGCCCCCGCCGGCACCAGCTACTTCGACAGCTTCACCGGCCTTGCGATACGCCGCTGGTGCCCCCCGCTGCTCGGCCTGGAACCGCAGTGCCCGCCCGCCCGCTACCTGGCCCGCAGACGCGAGGTCGGCGCCTACCGGGCCGGACGCCTGCTGCTGCGCGGCTCCGGCATCGGCACGTTCCTGCTGGAGGCCGGCACCCCCAGCGATCTGACCTCGGCCGGTGAACTGGCCACCGCAGCCGAGGCCGGCGCCCACGAGGTCGTACGGCTCGAACCGCTCGCCGAGCAGGTCGCCGACACCTCAGGCAGCGTCGACTCCTTCATCGGCTACACCGCCGAGGCCCTGTACGCCGCGGCCCAGCACACCACCGCCTTCGCCTCCGGCGCCACCTACTGCGACGGGCACGCCCCCGAGGCGGGCGAGGTACGGCGCGCCGCGGACCGCTGGCTGCGCGGCCGCCGTCCCGGGGAGCGGCTCGGGGAGCCCGCGCTCGTACGGCATCTGCTGTGGAGCGCGGTGGCGACCGGCCTTCCGGTGCAGCTGCACAGCCCCGATCCGCGGCCACTGGCGGGCTTTCTGCGCGCCACGACCGGCTTCGGCTCGGATCTCGTCCTGCTGCCGCGGGCGCCGCACCACCGGCGGGCGGCGGAGTTCGCCGCGGTGCACGCCCATGTGTACGCGGACGCCGGGCCCCGCCCCGAGGAGACGCTCGGTCAGGCGCCGTTCGGCAAGCTGCTGTTCTCCTCGGGCGCCCGCGGGCTGCCCGAGCTGTATGTGACCGGCGCCCGGTTCTTTCTGCGCGCCATGGGCCGCCTCGTACGGGAGTGGACCGATGAGGGGCTGTGCGGCGCCGAGGACGGGCGGCGGATCACCGAGATGGTCGGGTCGGGGACCGCGCGCCGGGTCTACCGGCTGAGCGCGTCGGCCGGCTGAGGCGCGGGTGCCTCGTGCTCGCCGGAGGGGGCGGGCTCGTCGGCGTCCTCCTCGGGGAGCGGACCGCGGTCGCGCAGCGACAGACAGACCCGCAGCACACAGATCCACACCAGGGTCGAGCCCAGCATGTGGAGCCCGATGACGATTTCGGGCAGGCCCATGAAGTACTGGACGTAGCCGATGACGCCCTGCAGCGCGATACAGGCGAACAGTTCCAGGAGCGTCCGGCGCGGGGCGGCCGGCGCCTTCACGGCGCGCAGTATGAACCACAGGGCGACGGACAGGCCGACGACGAGGTAGACGAAGTCGACGTGGAGTTGGGTGATCTCCTGCCAGTCCAGCGGGATGCGGTGGACCTTCTTGGCGTCGCCCGCGTGCGGGCCCGCACCCGTGACGACCGTGCCGATGACGGTGAGCGCGCCGGTCGCGGCCACCAGCAGCCAGGCCAGCTGCCGCGCAGGACGGGCGACCAGGTCGCGCGGCTCCTCGTCGCCCTCGCTCGCTCGCTTCCAGCTCAGTACGGCGACCGTGAGCAGCGCCGTGGCCGCGAGGAAATGCGAGCTGACGATGTACGGGTTCAGGCCGGTGAGGACCGTGATGCCGCCGATGACGGCGTTGCTCATGACGAGCCAGAACTGCGCCCAGCCGAGCCGGGTGAGCGAGCGGCGCCGGGGGTGACGGGCGCGGGCGGCGATGATGAACAGGCCGACGACCGCGCACAGCACATCCGTCAGCATGCGGTTGCCGAACTCGATGAGGCCGTTGATGCCCATCGCGGCGGTCGGAGTCAGGCTGTCCGGCGTGCACTTGGGCCAGGTCGAGCAGCCCAGGCCGGACTGCGAGAGCCGGACCGCGCCACCCGTGACGACGATGATCACGGCCATGACGACGGTCGCCAGCGCGGCCCGCCGCACAAAGGCCGCGGACGGCTGCCAGCGGCGGGCGATCAGCTCAAGGGGGTTCAGCGTGTTCGGCACGGGAGCCATCGTAGGCGGCGCCTTGTGCAAACTTTCACGAGGGGTGCGTCACGCGACGGACCCCCGCGGAACCGCTCCGCGGAACGGCCGCCGGGCGGCTCACTCCCAGCGGAAGAAGCGGGCCGCCGTGCCCAGGCCCAGCACCGACCAGCCCGCCAGGATGCCGAGGTCCCGCCAGGGGATGCCGGCGCCGTGCTGGAGGACGTCGCGCAGCCCGTCGGACAGCGCCGCGATCGGCAGCAGCCCGAGCACGCTCTGCGCGGCCTCGGGGAACTTGTCCAGCGGGACGATCACGCCGCCGCCGACGAGCAACAGCAGGAACACCAGGTTGGCCGCGGCGAGGGTGGCCTCGGCCTTGAGCGTGCCGGCCATCAGCAGGCCCAGGCCGGAGAAGGCGGCGGTGCCCAGCAGGAGCAGCAGCACCACGGAGAGCGGGTTGCCGTGCGGGGACCAGCCCAGCGCCAGGGCCACGGCCGTCAGCAGCACGATCTGCAGGACCTCGGTGACCAGCACCGCGCAGGTCTTGGCGGTCATCAGCCCCCACCGCGGCAGCGGCGAGACGGCGAGCCGCTTGAGCACGCCGTAGCGCCGCTCGAAGCCGGTCGCGATGGCCTGGCCGGTGAAGGCGGTCGACATCACGGCGAGCGCCAGGATGCCGGGCGCCAGGAAGTCCACGGAGCTGCCCGCGCCGCCGGCCGTATCGGTGGGCACCGCGATGATGTCGACGGCGGAGAACAGCACCAGCAGCAGCGTCGGGATGATGACGGTCAGCAGCAGCTGCTCACCGTTGCGCAGCAGCATCCTGGTCTCCAGCGCCGCCTGCGCGCGGATCATCCGGGGCAGCGGGGCCGCCCCGGGCCGCGGGGTGAACGTGCCGGTCGCGGTCATGCGCGCAGCTCCTTGCCGGTCAGCTCCAGGCTGTGCCTTCCCGGGGGACGACCCCCGGACCCCCGGCCGAACGTCGCGTGGTCGTGACTCATGCGCGCAGCTCCTTGCCGGTCAGCTCCAAGAAGACGTCTTCGAGGGTGTGGCGTTCGACGGCTATGGCGTCGGGCATCACGCCGTTCTGGGCGCACCAGGAGGCGACGGTGGCCAGCAGTTGCGGGTTGACCTTGCCGTGTACGCGGTAGACGCCGGAGGCCGGTTCCGCTGCGGCGCTGTCGGCGGGCAGCGCCTTGAGGAGCGAGGCGATGTCGAGGCCGGGGCGGCCGGTGAAGCGCAGGCTGTTCTCCGCGCCGCCGCGGCACAGCTCGTCCGGGGTGCCCTGGGCGATCACCCGGCCGC
This sequence comes from Streptomyces sp. NPDC054786, assembly GCF_053611685.1. Classification (NCBI taxonomy): domain Bacteria; kingdom Bacillati; phylum Actinomycetota; class Actinomycetes; order Kitasatosporales; family Streptomycetaceae; genus Streptomyces; species Streptomyces sp. NPDC054786. The sequence continues at coordinate 14,565 of NZ_JBSHAW010000032.1, forward strand.
CGTCGATGATCGCGACATGGTCGGCGAGCTGCTCGGCCTCGTCCATGAAGTGGGTGGTCAGTACGGTGCTGACGCCGTCGGCGCGCAGCTCCCGCACGAGCTCCCAGGTGGCGTGCCGGGCCTGGGGGTCGAGACCGGCCGTCGGCTCGTCGAGGAAGACCAGTTCGGGGCGGCCGACCACGGCCATCGCCAGCGCCAGCCGCTGCTGCTGGCCGCCGGACAGCCGCCGGTAGGGCGTCCGGCCGCAGCTTCCCAGGCCGAGCCGGTCGATGAGCCCGTCGACGTCGAGGGGGTGGGCGTGCAGGGTCGCGGTGTGCCGCAGCATCTCCTCCGCCTTGGCGCCCGCGTAGACGCCACCGGACTGCAGCATCACGCCGATCCGCGGCCGCAGTGCCGCGGCGTCGGCGACCGGGTCCAGGCCCAGGACGCGGACGCGGCCGGCGTCCGGGCGGCGGTAGCCCTCGCAGGTCTCGACGGTGGTGGTCTTGCCGGCGCCGTTGGGGCCGAGCACGGCGGTCACCGCACCGCGCGCGACGGTCAGGTCGAGCCCGTCCACGGCGGTCTTGTTCCCGTATCGCTTGACCAGGCCGATGATCTCGACGGCAGGCTCTCGTCCGGGGGGCCGGGGGGCGTCCCCCGGGGAGGTGCTGCGCATGGCGGGCAGTCTACGGAGAGTGGCAGGGTCTTCTTCAATGGGGGCGCGGGCTTCATATATGGGGGCGTGGGCTTCACCTGGGGGCGCGGGCCCGGGCCGGTGCCCGGGTAATCAGTCCGGCGGTGTGCGCCCGCACGGATTTCTGCGGGCCGCGGGCACCGGGGTACGGCCGCCGGGCCGGGACACGACCTTGCAGGTCGGCGGCGCTTTCGGAGGTCCCGTAGGGGCTTGAATTAGGTAACCCTAAGTGATAGAGGCCACCAGTCCGTGATCCGGATGAGGGTTGTCTCGCTTTGACGAATTACGCAACAATGGCGTTGTGAAATACGCGAGCGAGGAACAGGAAGGGCCCGCGGTCGACCAGACCGCCGGGCCGGCCGCCTCCGCGCCCGAGCAGACCGAGCGGCGCGGGCCGGGCGCCGAGCCTGCCGCGGCGCCGCACGACGAACAGCAGGGCACCCGCAACAGGGTCGCCCGCTCCATCCTCGACCACGGTCCGTCCACCGCGGCCGAGCTGGCACTGCGACTGGGGCTGACCCAGGCCGCCGTGCGCCGGCATCTGGATTCGCTGGCCGGCGAGGGCGTCGTCGAGCCCCGCGAGAAGCGGGTCTACGGCACGCGTGGCCGCGGCCGCCCGGCCAGGGCCTTCGCCCTCACCGACTGCGGGCGGGACGCCTTCGACCAGGCCTACGACCAGCTCGCCTCCGACGCGCTGCGCTGGATCGCGCAGAGCGCGGGCGGCGGCGAGCAGGGCGAGGCCGCCGTCGCCGCATTCGCCCGCGCCCGCCTCGCCGCCCAGGCCGAGGGCTACCGCAAGGCGGTCGAGACCGCCGAGCCGGAGGCCCGTACCGAGGCCCTGGCGAAGGCGTTGACCGCGGACGGGTACGCTGCTACGGCGCGCAGCGCCCCCAATCCCCAGCTCGGTGAACAGCTCTGCCAGCACCACTGCCCGGTCGCCCATGTCGCCGAGCAGTACCCGCAGCTGTGCGAGGCGGAGACCGAGGTCTTCTCCCGATTGCTCGGGACCCATGTACAGCGGCTTGCCACCATCGCCCACGGCGACGGGGTGTGCACGACCTTCATCCCGAAGGCCGGTGCAGGCCAGGCCGCTCACAGCACCGCACGCACCACCAAGACCACCACAGCATCTGCAAGCACGGCCGGGAGGAACCCCGCATGACGCTCCCTACGGAGACTGCTCACCCTGAGCTCGAGGGCCTGGGCAAGTACGAATACGGCTGGGCCGACTCCGACGTGGCCGGCGCCTCCGCCAAGCGCGGTCTTTCCGAGGCCGTCGTCCGCGACATCTCGGCGAAGAAGAACGAGCCGGAGTGGATGCTCAAGCTGCGTCTCAAGGGCCTGAAGCTGTTCGACAAGAAGCCCATGCCGAACTGGGGCTCGGACCTGTCGGGTATCGACTTCGACAACATCAAGTACTTCGTCCGCTCCACGGAGCAGCAGGCCGCCTCCTGGGAGGACCTGCCCGAGGACATCAAGAACACCTACGACAAGCTCGGCATCCCCGAGGCGGAGAAGCAGCGCCTGGTCGCCGGTGTCGCCGCGCAGTACGAGTCCGAGGTCGTCTACCACCAGATCCGTGAGGACCTGGAGGAGCAGGGCGTCCTGTTCCTGGACACCGACACCGCGCTCAAGGAGCACCCGGAGCTCTTCCAGGAGTACTTCGGCACGGTCATCCCGGTCGGCGACAACAAGTTCGCGTCGCTGAACACCGCGGTGTGGTCCGGCGGCTCGTTCATCTACGTCCCCAAGGGTGTCCACGTCGACATCCCGCTGCAGGCCTACTTCCGGATCAACACGGAGAACATGGGCCAGTTCGAGCGGACGCTGATCATCGTCGACGAGGATGCCTACGTCCACTACGTCGAGGGCTGCACGGCGCCGATCTACAAGTCGGACTCGCTGCACTCCGCGGTCGTCGAGATCATCGTCAAGAAGGGCGGCCGCTGCCGCTACACGACCATCCAGAACTGGTCGAACAACGTCTACAACCTGGTCACCAAGCGCGCCGTCGCCTACGAGGGCGCGACCATGGAGTGGGTCGACGGCAACCTCGGCTCCAAGGTGACGATGAAGTACCCGGCGGTCTACCTGATGGGCGAGCACGCCAAGGGCGAGACCCTGTCCATCGCCTTCGCGGGCGAGGGCCAGCACCAGGACGCCGGCTCCAAGATGGTCCACATGGCGCCGAACACCTCCTCCAACATCGTCTCCAAGTCGGTGGCGCGAGGCGGCGGCCGCACCTCCTACCGAGGCCTGGTCGAGATCGGCGAGGGCGCCGCGGGCTCCAAGTCCAACGTGCTGTGTGACGCCCTGCTGGTGGACACCATCTCCCGCTCGGACACCTACCCCTACGTCGACGTCCGCGAGGACGACGTCTCCATGGGCCACGAGGCGACCGTCTCCAAGGTCAGCGAGGACCAGCTCTTCTACCTGATGGCGCGCGGCCTGACGGAGTTCGAGGCCATGGCGATGATCGTGCGTGGCTTCGTCGAGCCGATCGCCCGTGAGCTGCCGATGGAGTACGCGCTGGAGCTCAACCGGCTGATCGAGCTGCAGATGGAAGGTTCGGTCGGCTGACGCCCGGCCCCCAGCAGCGACTGACTCTCTGATTGCAGAAAGCGAGCACTACGACAGCCATGGCTGAGGCTCAGAACATCCCGGCGGGTTCCACGACCACCGGCTCCCTTGCGGTGGCCGCGGAGTCCACCGTCGCCACCCGGATGAGCGCCCCGCCGTCCTACGACGTGGCGGACTTCCCGGTGCCGCACGGCCGCGAGGAGGAGTGGCGCTTCACGCCCCTCGCGCGCCTGAAGGGCCTGCACGACGGCAGTGCCGTGGCCGGCGGTCCGGACCTGAAGATCGACATCACCGCTCCGGAGGGTGTCACCCACGAGCTGGTCGACCGCACCGACCCGCGGGTCGGCAAGGCCGGCAAGCCCGTCGACCGGGTCGCCGCCCAGGCGTACAGCGCCTTCGAGAAGGCGTCGGTGGTCACGGTCCCCAAGGAGACCGTGCTCGCCGAGCCGATCCGGATCACCGTCCACGGTGAGGGCGGCACGGCCTTCGGCCACCAGGTCATCGAGCTGGGTGCGTTCGCCGAGGCGGTCGTGGTCATCGACCACACCGGTGACGCGGTGCTCGGCGCCAACGTCGACTACCTCCTCGGTGACGGCGCCAAGCTGACCGTCGTCTCCGTCCAGGACTGGGACGACCAGGCCGTGCACGTCGGGCAGCACAACGCCCTCGTCGGCCGGGACGCCAGCTTCAAGTCCGTGGTGGTCACCTTCGGCGGCGACCTCGTCCGGCTGCACCCGCGCATCAGGTACGCGGGCCCCGGCGGCGAGGCCGAGCTCTACGGTCTGTACTTCACCGAGCAGGGCCAGCACCAGGAGCACCGCCTCTTCGTCGACCACGAGGCGTCCAACTGCCGCTCCCACGTCACGTACAAGGGCGCGCTGCAGGGCCAGGACGCACACGCGGTCTGGATCGGCGATGTCCTCATCCGGGCGTCGGCGACCGGCACGGACACCTACGAGCTCAACCGCAACCTCGTCCTCACCGACGGCGCGCGGGTCGACTCGGTCCCCAACCTCGAGATCGAGACCGGCGAGATCGTCGGTGCCGGCCACGCCTCGGCGACCGGCCGCTTCGACGACGAGCAGCTGTTCTACCTGATGGCCCGCGGCATCCCGGCCGACGAGGCCCGCCGACTGGTCGTCCGCGGCTTCTTCGCCGAGCTGGTCCAGCAGATCGGTCTCCCGGACGTCGAAGAGCGTCTGATGCGCAAGATCGAGGCCGAGCTGGAAGCGTCCGCGGCATGACGTACGTACGCGCAGCGGCGCTCAGCGAGCTGGAGGAGGGCACGCCCAAGCGGGTGGAGCTCGACGGCGTTCCCGTCTCCCTGGTGCGCACCGAGGGTGAGGTGTTCGCGATCAACGACATCTGCTCGCACGCGAACGTCTCCCTCTCGGAGGGCGAGGTGGAGGACTGCTCCATCGAGTGCTGGCTGCACGGTTCGAGCTTCGACCTGCGCACCGGCAAGCCGAACGGCCTTCCCGCGACGCGCCCCGTCCCCGTATACCCCGTAAAGATCGAAGGGGACGACGTGCTCGTCTCCGTCACCCAGGAGTCCTGAGTTCCCCATGGCAACGCTTGAGATCCACGACCTGCACGTCTCCGTCGAGGCCGAGAACGGCCCGCGCGAGATCCTGAAGGGCGTCGACCTGACCGTGAAGCAGGGCGAGACGCACGCCATCATGGGCCCCAACGGCTCCGGCAAGTCGACCCTCGCCTACTCCCTTGCGGGTCACCCCAAGTACACGATCACCGGTGGCACGGTCACCCTCGACGGCGAGAACGTCCTGGAGATGTCCGTCGACGAGCGCGCCCGGGCCGGCGTCTTCCTCGCCATGCAGTACCCGGTCGAGGTGCCCGGCGTCTCGGTCTCCAACTTCCTGCGTACCTCCGCGACCGCGATCCGCGGCGAGGCCCCCAAGCTGCGGCTGTGGGTCAAGGAGGTCAAGGAGGCCATGGAGCGTCTCCAGATGGACACCTCCTTCGCCGAGCGCAACGTCAACGAGGGCTTCTCCGGCGGTGAGAAGAAGCGCCACGAGATCCTCCAGCTGGAGCTGCTCAAGCCGGCCATCGCGATCCTCGACGAGACCGACTCCGGTCTGGACGTCGACGCGCTGCGCACCGTCTCCGAGGGCGTCAACCGCGTCCGCGAGACCGGTGAGGTCGGCACCCTGCTGATCACCCACTACACGCGCATCCTGCGCTACATCAAGCCCGACCGCGTGCATGTGTTCGCGAACGGCCGGATCGCCGAGTCCGGCGGTGCCGAGCTCGCGGACAAGCTGGAGGCCGAGGGCTACGAGGAGTACACGAAGGGTGGCGCAAGCCTGTGAGCTGGGGGCACCTCCCAGCGACAGCTGGGGGAGCACGCGAGGCCACCGGCCTGCGGACGACCTGCTCCCCGCAGGTGCGCCTCGTGGGCGTCCGTCACACCAGCCGCTTGCGCGGCGGGGCGAAAGAAAGGGCACGAGCGTGACACAGCTGCCGGGCCTCCTCGACACCGAGGCGATCCGTAAGGACTTTCCCCTTCTGGACCGCCTGGTCCACGACGGGAAGAAGGTCGTGTACCTGGACAACGCGGCGACGTCACAGAAGCCGCGTCAGGTGCTCGACGCCCTGAACACCTACTACGAACGCCACAACGCCAACGTCCACCGCGGTGTGCATGTGCTCGCCGAGGAGGCCACGGCGCTGTACGAAGGCGCCCGTGACAAGGTGGCCGCCTTCATCAACGCACCGAGCCGCGATGAGGTGATCTTCACCAAGAACGCCTCGGAGTCGCTCAACCTCGTGGCGAACATGCTCGGCTGGGCCGATGAGCCCTACCGCGTGGACCACGAGACCGAGATCGTCATCACGGAGATGGAGCACCACTCCAACATCGTCCCGTGGCAGCTGCTCTCGCAGCGCACCGGCGCGAAGCTGAAGTGGTTCGGCATCACCGACGACGGCCGGCTCGACCTGTACAACATCGACGAGATCATCACCGAGCAGACGAAGATCGTCTCCTTCACGCTGGTCTCCAACATCATGGGCACCATCAACCCGGTCGAGACGATCATCCGTCGCGCCCAGGAGGTCGGCGCGCTGGTCTGCATCGACGCCTCGCAGGCCGCGCCGCACATGGTGCTGGACGTGCAGGCGCTGCAGGCCGACTTCGTGGCCTTCACCGGCCACAAGATGTGCGGCCCGACCGGCATCGGCGTCCTGTGGGGCCGCCAGGAGCTGCTGGAGGACCTCCCGCCGTTCCTCGGCGGCGGCGAGATGATCGAGACCGTTTCGATGCACTCCTCGACCTATGCGCCCGCGCCGCACAAGTTCGAGGCCGGTACGCCCCCGATCGCCCAGGCCGTCGGCCTCGGCGCGGCCGTGGACTACCTCTCCTCGATCGGCATGGACCACATCGCCGCGCATGAGCACGCGATCACCGAGTACGCCGTCAAGCGGCTGCTGGAGGTCCCCGACCTGCGCATCATCGGCCCGAGCACGGCCGAGGACCGCGGGGCGACGCTCTCCTTCACGCTCGGTGACATCCATCCGCACGACGTCGGCCAGGTGCTGGACGAGCAGGGCATCGCGGTCCGCGTGGGTCACCACTGCGCACGCCCGGTCTGCCTCCGCTTCGGAATTCCTGCGACCACGCGAGCGTCGTTCTATCTGTACTCCACGCCCGCCGAGGTCGACGCCTTGGTCGAGGGCCTGGAGCACGTCCGCAACTTCTTCGGTTAAACAGACACAGCCGGTTATCAAGCACAGCGGATGAGGACGAGGACTGACTGAGCCGTGAAGCTGGATTCCATGTACCAGGACGTCATCCTGGACCACTACAAGCACCCGCACGGGCGCGGTCTTCGGGACGGCGACGCCGAGGTGCACCACGTCAATCCCACGTGCGGTGACGAGATCACCCTGCGCGTGCGGCTCGACGGCGCGACGATTGAGGATGTGTCCTACGAGGGCCAGGGCTGCTCCATCAGCCAGGCCAGCGCGTCGGTGCTCAACGACCTCCTGGTCGGCAAGGAGCTCGGCGAGGCGCAGAAGATCCAGGAGACCTTCCTGGAGCTGATGCAGTCCAAGGGGCAGGTCGAGCCGGATGACGCCATGGAGGAGGTGCTGGAGGACGCGGTGGCGTTCGCCGGTGTCTCCAAGTACCCCGCGCGCGTGAAGTGCGCGCTGCTCAGCTGGATGGCCTGGAAGGACGCCACGGCCAAGGCCCTCTCCGAGGAGGCGAAGTCCGCATGACCGACACCCCGACCACCACCAAGCCTGCCTCCGAGGAGGAGGTGCGCGAGGCGCTCTACGACGTCGTCGACCCCGAGCTGGGCATCGATGTCGTCAACCTGGGGCTGATCTACGGCATCCACATCGACGACGCCAATATCGCCACCATCGATATGACGCTGACCTCCGCGGCCTGCCCGCTGACCGACGTCATCGAGGACCAGGCGAAGTCCGCCACGGACGGCATCGTCAACGAACTGAAGATCAACTGGGTCTGGATGCCCCCGTGGGGCCCGGACAAGATCACCGACGACGGCCGCGAACAGCTGCGCGCGCTGGGCTTCAACGTCTGAGGCGTCGCCCTCGGAAGACCGAGCCGATACGGCCGTGGGGGCCCGGGCGCCCGGGGGGGGCGGCGGGGAGCCGGCAGGGGGGGGGCGCCCCCCCCGCGGCGGACGGACGGGGCGAGCAACCGGTATCGGAGGTTGA
>NZ_JBSHAW010000032.1:22534-103048 GCF_053611685.1 Streptomyces sp. NPDC054786
CGCTAGCGGGGTCGCGTGCGATACTTTTTCTGCGGGCGAGCCTCCGGCGACCGCCTCCCCCTCTCCGCCCCCCCCCCCCGCCAGGCGGCCCCCCACGGCCGTATCGCCGTATCGGGGCCGGCCCCCGCACGGCTATGTACGGACGTACGCAACGCTGTGTACGCTCGTACGCATGGTCTATGTGACGCTCGGCGCCGCGATCCTCTCCGAGATCCTCGCGACCACCGCGATGAAGTACAGCGACGGCTTCAGCAGGCTATGGCCGTCGCTGGCCACCGCGGTGGGCTATCTGCTCGCCTTCGCGCTGCTCGCCCAGACGCTCAAAACGATGAGCGTCGGCACCGCGTACGCGATCTGGTCCGGCGCCGGAACGGCGGTGATCGCGATGATCGGGATGGTGTTCCTGGGGGAGAGCGCCAGTGCGCTGAAGCTCTTCGGGGTGCTGCTGGTCATCGCCGGGGTCGTGGTGCTGAACCTGGACGGGGCGCACTGATGGCCCGTCGCTACGATCCGGACCGGCGGCAACGGATGATCGACGCGGCGATCGCCGTGGTCGGTGAGCGGGGGATCGCCGGGCTCAGCCACCGCGCCGTGGCCGCCGCGGCGGATGTGCCGCTCGGCTCGACCACATACCACTTCGCGTCCCTGGACGAGCTGCTGATCGCCGCGCTGCGGCAGGTCAATGGCGTGTGCCTGGCCGAGTTCGCGCACTGGGCCGACGGGATCGATCCGGCGGTGCCGCTCGCCGAGGAGGTCGCCCGGCTCATCGAGGACACCCTGGCCGGAGACCGCTCGCGGATGGAGCTGGAGTACGAGCTCTATCTGGCGGCGCTGCGGCACGAGGCGGTGCGGCCGATCGCCGCGGAGTGTCTGGAGGAGATGGTGCGGCTGCTCGGACGGCGGATCGGCGATGCCCGGACCGCGCGGGCCGTGGTGGCCTTCACCGACGGGCTGGTGCTGCAGCATCTGCTGACCGGGCAGCCCTTCGACCCCACGACGGTACGGGCCGGGCTGGCCGGGGTGCTGGGCTGAGCCACCCGGCAGCGGGCCGCCGTGCAGGATCTGTGCACGGGATGGTGCAACCGCGCGGCCCGGCCCGGTCGCTGAGACCGGTTCGCCTCGGCGGGCGCCCTCCGGTTAGGTTTCGGACATGACCGATGCTGCTGCTTCCGCTTCCCTCCCCCAGTCCCTGAACGGGCTGGGAGGTGCCCCCATCACCGGCGCCGTCGCCGCCGGGCTCGCCACCGTCACCTCCGACGGCACCGTTCTCGACACCTGGTTCCCGGCGCCCGAGCTGGTCGCTGTGACTGCCGAGGGCCCTGGCCCGGCCGGCACCGAGCACCTCGACGACGAGCGCGCCACCGAACTGCTGGGCGCCGCCGTGCTCAAGGCGATCGGTCCCGACCCGGTCCGTGATGTCGAGGTCGTCGCCGTCCGTACGGTCATCGCCTCCCTCGACGACAAGCCGCTGGATGCGCACGACGCCTACCTGCGCCTCCACCTGCTCAGCCACCGGCTGGTCAAGCCGCACGGGCAGAACCTGGAGGGCCTCTTCGGGCTGCTGGCCAACGTCGCCTGGACCTCGCTGGGCCCGGTGGCCGTCGACCAGGTGGAGACGGTGCGGCTGAACGCCCGCGCCGAGGGGCTGCATCTGATGGTCACCGGCATCGACAAGTTCCCGCGGATGACCGACTATGTCGCGCCCACCGGGGTGCGGATCGCGGACGCCGACCGGGTGCGCCTGGGAGCCCACCTCGCGGCCGGTACCACCGTCATGCACGAGGGCTTCGTCAACTTCAACGCCGGGACGCTGGGCACCTCCATGGTCGAGGGCCGGATCAGCGCGGGCGTCGTGATCGGCGACGGCTCCGACATCGGCGGTGGCGCCTCCACCATGGGCACCCTCTCGGGCGGCGGCAAGCAGATCATCTCGATCGGTGAGCGCTGCCTGCTGGGTGCCGAGTCGGGCATCGGTATCGCGCTCGGCGACGAGTGTGTCGTCGAGGCGGGGCTGTATGTGACCGCCGGTACCCGCGTCACGCTGCCCGACGGCCAGATCGTCAAGGCCCTGGAGCTGTCCGGCGCGGACAACATCCTCTTCCGTCGCAACTCCACCACCGGCACCGTCGAGGCCCGCCCGAACAAGGCGGCCTGGGGCGGCCTCAACGAGGTGCTGCACAGCCACAACTGAGCGCACGGCCACGGCCGGCCGTGCAGCACCGACCTGCGCACGGCTGAGCGTTCACGGCAGCGTCAGCGGCCCGGCGGGAGAACCGCCGGGCCGCCTCCGTTGCCGCTCCCGCACCGCCCTGCCCCCGTCCCGGGCGGACGCCGATAGGCTTTGCGCTATGCGTGATCTTGTAGCGGGGATGCGGTATCTGGGCAAGGGGCAGCGCTGGGTCGCCCGGCACGGCCGATGGTGGGGATTCGGGCTGATTCCGGCGCTGATCGCCCTGGTGCTGTATGCCGCGGTGCTCACCGTGCTCGCCCTCTGGTCCGGCGATATCGCGGCCTGGGCGACGCCGTTCGCCGACGGCTGGGGCGCGCCCTGGCAGGAGCTGCTGCGCGGGGTGTTCGTGGCGCTGCTGTTCGCCGGCGGGCTGATGCTGTCGGTGCTGACGTTCACCGCCGTCACCCTGCTGATCGGCGACCCCTTCTACGAGTCGCTGTCGGAGAAGGTCGAGGAGTCCGAGGGGCGTTGCCCGCCGTCCCCGGACCGGCCGCTGTGGCAGGAGATCTGGATCGCCCTGCGCGACAGCGTCCATGTGCTGCTGCGGGCCGCCGGATTCGGGATCCTGCTGTTCGTCCTCGGGTTCGTGCCCTTCCTAGGGCAGACCGTGATCCCCGCCGTCGGCTTCTGTGTCTCCGGCTTCTTCCTCGCCGTCGAGCTGACCTCGGTGGCCATGCAGCGCCGGGACATTCCGGTGCGTGAGCGGCTGCGGCTGCTGCGGGGCCGCAAGGCCCTCGCGGTCGGCTTCGGCACCCCGGTCGTGCTGCTGTTCCTGGTCCCGTTCGTCGCGGTGGCGCTGATGCCGGGCGCGGTGGCCGGTGCGACGCTGCTGGTACGGGACCTGGTGGCGGACGAGGAGGAGCCGCCCGCCCCGGACCGCGACGAGGGGACGGCCGGGCAGGACCGGGCCGCCGGGGCGCCGTACGGGCAGCCGGGCGCGCCCGGCGGATTCGGGCCGCCCGCACCGTTCCCCGCTAGCCAGGGACAGCCGCAGGCACCGCGGCAGTATCCGCGTCCGCAGTCCGGTCCAGGGTCGTCCGCAGTGCGTCCACCAGCCGGTTGGTGAGCTGGGCATCCGCCGCCAGCAGCGGGGCGCGGACCGGGCCGGCGGGCAGGCCGAGGTGGTTCAGCAGCGCCTTCGCGGTGACCGTGCCGGGGGTCTCGCCGCCGGTCACCGCCTCGATGAGCGGCACCAGCGCCAGCTGACGGCGGGCCGCCCCGGCGGCGTCGCCGGCGTCGAAGGCGTCCAGTACGGCGCGCACCGCGCGCGGCGCGGCATTGGCCGCGGTGCTGACGCAGCCGGAGCCGCCGAGTGCGCGGAGCGGCAGGATCTGTTCGTCGCAGCCCGCGTAGTAGGCCAGGCCCGTCGAGGCCAGCACCTTCGCCGACTTCAGCGGGTCATAGCCGCAGTCCTTGACCGCCGCGATCCGCGGATGGGCGGCCAGCCGCAGCAGCGTCCCGGCGGCCAGCGCGGTGCCGGTGCGGCCGGGGATGTCGTAGAGCATCACCGGCAGTCCGGTGGCGTCCGCGACGGTGCGCAGGTGGTGGGCGACGGCCTCCTGGGTGGGCCGCGAGTAGTAGGGCGTGACCACCAACAGGCCGTGGGCGCCTGCCCGTTCGGCGCTGCGGGCCAGTGCGACGGAGTGCCGGGTGTCGCTGGTGCCGACCCCGGCGGTGATCCGGGCCCGGTTGCCGACGGCCTCGACGACGGCCCGCAGCAGGGCCTCCTTCTCGGCGTCCGAGGTGGTCGGGGACTCCCCGGTGGTGCCGCTCAGCACCAGTGCGTCGCAACCGCCGTCGTCGACGAGATGGGTGGCGAGCCGCTGGGCGCCGTCGGTGTCGAGCTCTCCGTCGGCGGTGAACGGGGTGATCATGGCGGTCGCGGTACGGCCGAAGGGCGGTGCGGCCGCCCGGGGTGCGAAGGGGGCGGACATGGTCTCCATGCCAGGAGTCTGGGGGCGCCTCATATTTCACGTCCACTTAGTTGTGCTGGCTGATTCGTTAAGAAGTGCTACGTTCAGCGCGTGATCGGCATGCGAAGCGGCCGCCGCGCCTTCCGGTGCGACGGCCGCTCGGGCATCACAGGCCCATCACGCGCCAGTCAGGCCATTCCGCGAACGCTTCAGGTCCTGGGTCCGCTCGGCGGCGGACTCCTCCGACGACTTCGGCTTCCGCTGGTCGGTGCGCCGTTCGGCGGCACGGTCCTTGTTGCCCGACTTACGGTTCTGGGACTTCGGCATGATGACTCCCTATGTCTCGCCGAATGTTTCTTACATTCCCAGTACCGCACCCCCCGCGGCAGTTGGCCCCCCGACGTGGGCCGGACGAGTGACGGGAGTGTCACACGGGGTGACGTGAGGCGGGCTACGGCTTGATGCGCAGTACCTGCGGATCGTGGTCGCTGGCCTGGTCGGCGTACTCGGCGTTGATGTGCACGATGTCGTAGTCGGCCCGGGTCAGCGGGCGGCTGGTGAGCATGTGGTCCAGCACCTGCGAGTTGCCGTTGTAGACATAGCCGTAGCGCTCCGCGGCGGGCAGCCGGCCGACCTGGTCGGTGAGCACACCGCCGGCGGTGAGGTCCTTCAGCGCCGGTGAGAACGAGTAGTCGTTGAGGTCGCCGGCCACCACCACACCGGCCTTCGGGTCCTTGGCCAGCAGATCCTTGACGAAGGCGTTGACCAGGCGGGCCTGGCCGGTGCGCTGGGTCTCGGAGCTCCGGGCCGGGGGCTGGAAACGGCTGTCCAGGCCCTGGTCGCCGCCCTTGGAGTTGAAGTGGTTGGCGATCACGAACACCCGGCTGCCCGGTCGGCTCTTGAGCGAGAACTGCCCGACGAGGGGCTTGCGGCTGGCCTTCCATGCCGGGTCGGCGGGCGCGATCCGGCCCGGCGACGCGGACAGGGTGGCCTTGCCGTGGTCGGCGACCACCTGCACCGGAGTGGTGGAGTCGCCGCCCTTGATGTCCGTGAAGGACACCCGGCCCGGGTTGAACAGGAACGCCACGCGGATGTTGCCGCCCGGCTGCCCGCCGTCCTCGTCGTTGACCGGGTCGATCTGCCGCCACTCGTACGCCGGGCCGCCGGCCGCCTTGATGGCGTCGGTGAGCTTGGTGAGGGTCGCCCCGGCGGTGACCACGCCGTTGTCGGTGGCGCCGTTGTCGTCCTGCACCTCCTCCAGCGCGACGACATCGGGGGACGCGAGATTGTGCACCAGCGCCTTCGCCAGCCGGTCGAACTTGGCCTGCGGGGTGGTGGGGGCGAGGTTCTCGACGTTGTAGGTGGCCACCGCCAGCTCGCCGGACTTCTGCTTGCGGGTGGTCTCCGGCGCGGGGCCGTGGTCGGCGAGGGTGCCCAGCTCGGTGGCCTGGAGGGTGTAGCCGCCGAAGCTGTCGTAGTCCAGCGGGCCGGCGGTGGTGCCGGTCAGCTCGTCGCCGACATCGGCCACCGGGAACGGCCGCTCGGAGAACGGGATCAGGGAGGTCACCTTGACCCGGCCGCCGTTGGGGTCCGCGTACGAGCGGTAGAGCGTGCCGCCGCGGGACGTGCGGTGGTGGCGCGGCTCGGCGGTCACCCACAGCTCGTTGTGGGTGTTGGTCGCGCCGACGACCGGGGCGCTCGACACCGAGACGCGCATCCCCTCCAGCGACTCGTAGCGGTCCAGCGCGTACGAGCCGGGGCGCAGGGTGAGGGACTCGATGCTCTTGCCGCCCGCGGCGGGGGCGTAACGGTTCGGCACCGAGGCCGGGTTGAGCTTGAAGGCGGCCGGCAGCGGGGTGCCGGAGGAGCTGGCCTTCCAGGTCGCGCCGGTGATCTCGGTGACGGACTGCAGACCGGCGTCCTTGCCGCCCGGGTAGTACTCGCTGACCGTGCCGGAGAAGGTGAGGGCGTCGCCGACGGCGACCTTCGGCGTCTCCTTTCCGGTGAAGACGAAGACCGCCTCGCTGGTGGCCGGGTTGCGGTCCGGGTGCGGGTCCTGCACCCAGAAGCCGCGCGCCGAGCCGAACGACCGGATCGCGGTGACCGTGCCGGGCACCTCGCTGACCTGCTGTCCGGCCAGCGGGGATATTCGGGTGCTGCCCTGGATGTCGTGGATCCGGGCGCCGGCCGCGGAGGCCGACTGGGTGGCGGTCAGCAGTCCGCCGGCCAGGGCGGCACAGGCCACCGCGCTGACGGCGACCGGTCTGCGGAGCGAACGACGGGACGGCATGCATGCCTCCGAGGGGATATGGGGGGTGGCAGGTGAATGTGCGTGCGGAGCCGGACCGGCGCGCGCTACGCGCGTCGATCTGCGTCAATCTCTTGTGCACGCAGGGGAGTTGTCAAGCTTCTCCCGGTGACCGGGAGGGGGCGCGGGGGTGAACCGTCCGAGTTACGGCGAATTCCGTCTACGCTTGGTCGGCGCACTCCCCCAGCTGTCGCTGGGAGGTACCCCCAGCCGTAGTCCGTCCGAGGAGCTGAGCAGCCGATGTCCGCAGACCGCCCCACCCTGCCGCCGGTGCGGCTGCGCTCCGAAGCGGAGCTGGCCCGCGACGCGCTGAGCGCCCCCCTGCTGGCGCGGGCCGCGCAGCTCGCCCGCTGGGCCGAGCGGGGCGTCCCGGTCGGCGTCGGCGGCCAGATCCTCGACGAGCCGCTGTCCGCCGCCACCGAGCACCTCGGCCTGGCCGGCGACGAGGACGGCCCGGCCTACACCGCCGAGGCCTGGCAGCTCGCGGTGGACACCGGACTCGTGGAGATCGAGGAGGCCGTCGACGGCGAGGACGGTGCCGACCTCCCCGACGATGCCGCCGCCGGCACCGCCACCCCCGGTGAGGAGCTCGGCCTGCTCACCTCCGGCAGCCCGCAGGACATCCTGGACATCTGGCTCGGCGGCATGGAGACCGTGCTCGCCGACGCGGCCGCCCCCGACCTCGCCGACCTCGCCGACCAGCTCACCGAGGGCGGCGAACTCGACCTGGACGCGATCGACTGGAACCCGGAGGAGGAGGCCGAGCTGCTGGACGGCATCCTCGGCAACCTCTATCTGCTCACGGCCCTGAACGAGAGCCCTGACCAGGAGGTTCCGCTGCCCGCGCTGGCCGCCTCCATGATCGTCCCGGACGATATGGAGGAGCCCACCGACGACGTCCTCGAAGAGGTCTCCGAGGCGATGATGCGCCTGGACGACCAGTTCCGGGTGCTGGAGCCGATCGGCCTGGTCGCCTACCAGCCCGTCGACGAGGCCCTCATCGAGGAGTTGGACGAGGACGGCGAGGCGGTCCTGCCCACCGGCTCCGGGCCGGGGGGAACCCCCACCGCCGGGCCGCTGACGGACGAGGACGTCTCCCGCTACGGCCTGGTCCGCCTGACCCCGCTCGGCGTCTACGCCGTACGTGCCCGGATGCTGGACGCGGGCGTGCACGCCCCGGCGGTCGGCGACCTCGCCGACAAGGGCGCCGATGTCCTCCTGGACGCGCTGCCCGACTACCCCGAGGCGCTCGCCCAGGCCGAGTCCGAGCTGTGGCTCGCCGCCCGTACGCCCCTGGACGCCTCCCGGGACCTGCTCGCGGCCGCCCGCGGCGACGACGACCGCGCCCCGCGGCGCCGGCTGGCCGCCCAGCAGACCCTCTCGCTGGTCTCGCCGGACGCCGAGGCCGCGCTGCGCGAGGTGCTCGACGACCGGCAGCTCGGCGGACTGGCCCGGGTCTGGCTCGCCGAGCGCGCGCTGCCCGGCATCCCCGAGCCGTCCCAGGAGATGATCTTCTGGCTGACGGTGGACACCATCGCGGCGCAGCTGGACAGCGCCGACGAGGACGCCACCGGCGAGCTGCGCGACCTGGTGCAGGGCCTGACCGATCAGCACAGCGGGTTCTTCGACACGGCCTGGCGGGTGGACCACCCGGCCACCGCCGATGTCCTGGAGGCCATGGGCCGGCTGCACCCGGACAAGAAGGCCGCCAAGGAGGCCCGCAAGGCCGCGTTCAAGGCGCGCTCGCGGCAGTCGGGCTGAGCGGACACCGGGCAGGGCCGGGGCGGTATCACGCACGCCCGGGGCCGGTCCGGCGGTCAGGACCGGTCCGGCCCTGACCGCCGGACCGGCCCCAACTGCTTCCTGGATGTCGCGCCGCGTTCAACTGGAGTTCGAAGGCGCAGGGGAGCGTGGGCGAGGCAGGCACAGGGGAAGAAACCGGCCATCCAGGAGATGACTATGCCGCTCACCCGCAGAGACTTCGCCAAGCGTTCCGCCCTCGCCGGCGCGGGGGTCACGCTGGCCGGCAGCGTCGGGGTACTGGCCACCGCGCCCGGAGCCATCGGCGCGGAGGCGCCGGCGGCCGGCCCGGACGGCGCGGCGGACGGCCGGGGCATCGGCTACGGCCCGCTGGCCCCGGACCCGGACGGCATCCTCGCACTGCCCGCCGGGTTCTCGTACAAGATCATCACCCGGACCGGTGTCACCCGGCTCGACAGCGGTGAGTCCACCCCCTCCAACCACGACGGCACCGGCACCTTCGAGGGCCACCGCGGCACCACCCTCCTCGTCAACAACCACGAGCTCAAGGGCCCGCGCGCCGACTGGCCGCACCCGGTGCCGCTGGCCGAGGGCCTGGTCTACGACCCGGCGGCGTCCGGCGGCTGCACCGTTGTCGAGGTCGCCAAGGACGGTACGCCGGTCGGCGAGTGGGTCGGCATCGCCGGTACGTCCACCAACTGCGCGGGCGGGACCACCCCTTGGGGCACCTGGCTGACCTGCGAGGAGAACGAGGACAAGGCCGGCCAGCACGGCATGACCAAGGACCACGGCTATGCCTTCGAGGTCGACCCGCACGACCGACGGGCCGGCCGCGACCCCAAGCCCGTCAAGGCGCTGGGGCGCTACGCCCATGAAGCGGTGGTCGTCGACCCCAAGCGCGGCCACCTCTTCCTGACCGAGGACGCCGACACCCCCAACGGCCTGTTCTACCGCTGGACCCCGCCGCACGGCTTCCGGCACGGCCGCGGGCAGCTGCGCACGCTGGCCGATGACGCGGGGGTGCTGGAGGCCTTCAAGTGCTTCGACTCCGGTGGCCGGTTCGTCGACGACCTCTCGCGTGCCACCAAGGCCGGCACCGTCTACGGCGTCGACTGGGTCGAGGTCCCCGACCGCGACGCCCGCAAGGTCTCGGTGCGCAAGCAGTTCAAGGACGGCGAGGTCACCCGCGCCCGCAAGCTGGAGGGCCTGTGGTGGGCCGACGGCGGCGCGTACGTGGTGTCCTCCTTCGCCCGTGACGAGAGCCCGGTCCAGCACGACGGGCAGGTCTGGTTCTACGACCCGCGGCGGCGGACCCTGACGCTGAAGGTGCTGCTGGGCGTCAACCAGGACCCGTCGAAGGACGGTCCGCTGGACGGCCCCGACAACATCACCGTCTCGCCCTACGGCGGGCTGATCATCGCCGAGGACGGCGAGGGCGTACAGCACCTCTTCGGGGCCACCGACGACGGCCGGACCTACCCGATCGCCCGCAACGACCTCAACATCGGCACCACGGACGAGCCGAAGTTCAGCGAGTTCACCGGGCCGGTGTTCTCCCCGGACGGGCGCACGCTGTTCGCCAACATCCAGGAGCCCGGCATCATGCTGGCCATCACCGGCCCGTGGAAGCGGCAGCACCGCCGGCGGTAGCCGTACCGCGGCGGCGGGGCGGTGTCTCAGTCCGCCCCGGCCGTGAGCACGTAGTAGTCCAGCAGTCCGGTCTCGTACGCCGTCAGATAGCGGCGCGGCCACTCGTCGCGGAGGTCCGGCTGCTGGGCCATATAGCGGTCGTAGTACTCCCAGACCCCGTCGCCGACCGACCGGACCCGGACCTCGCGCAGACCCGCCGCACTCAGCGTCTCGGCGACCTCGTCGACCACGTGCGGGACGTCCAGGCCGTCGGCGTACGGGGGCAGCATGGCGGGCAGCACCCGGGCGGCCGCCCGGGTGCGGGCGAAGAAGGTCGTCAGCGCCAGCCGGCCGCCCGGGCGCAGGACCCGCGCCGCCTCCCGGGCGAAACCCGGCAGATCGCGGAAGTGCTGCGCCGCCTCGACGGAGAACAGGCAGTCGACACGGCCGTCGGGGAGCGGGATGCGCTGGGCCGTGCCCTGGAGGAACTCCAGCCGGCCGGCCGCGTCCGCCGAGGGGGCGAGCAGCGCCGCGTTCGCCGTCCGGGCACGGGCGATCTGGTCGGGGTGTGCGTCCATGCCGATGACCGTCCCCAGGCCGAATTCCTGCAGCGCCAGCGCGCACCCCAGCCCGCGCCCGCACCCGACGTCCAGGGCGGTGCGGCCCTGCGGCCGGTCGAAGGTGTCGAGCACCAGGCGGTAGAGGTCCTGCTCGCTGCGCACCCGGTCGGCCTCGGTCAGCGGCCGGTCCGCGGGGCCGGGCAGGCCCGGCCAGTAGCCGAAGTTGATGAAGCCGCCGGCGAAGGCCGGGACGGTGCTGAGGTCGAGCTCGCCGTAGATCCTCGCGACCCGGTCGGGAAGGTCCGGGAGCCCTGGGCCGTCCGGGGGGTCCGCGGGTCCGGCCGGCTGCTGTTGTTGCGTCATCGAACGCTCCTCGTGCGTGCCGTGGGGGACGCGCCGTGACGGGCGGGGCCGTGACGGGGCGGGGCCAAAGGGCGTGGCGGAAAGGGGGAAGGGCCGGGGGCGGGCGGACGGGGAAGCGGGGATGCTGAGCTCGACGGTACGGACGACACAATTTTCGATCCTGGACCGTTCCCGCACCAGGGAAGGCCCCCCGCCGGCGGCGGCGCCGCGGGACACGGCGGGCCTGGCGCGGCGCCGGGAAGCCGGTCCATGCCGCAGCGCGCGGCCCGGCCCCGCCGTCCCTGACGGTGCCGAGGGGCCGTCAGGGACACGGGCGTCAGCGGCTCACAGGGCCTGTGCGGCCGGCTTCACCATGCCGCGCACCGTACGGGCGTCGACGAACTCGC
This sequence comes from Streptomyces sp. NPDC054786, assembly GCF_053611685.1. Lineage (NCBI taxonomy): Bacteria > Bacillati > Actinomycetota > Actinomycetes > Kitasatosporales > Streptomycetaceae > Streptomyces > Streptomyces sp. NPDC054786. Next base: position 33,685 of record NZ_JBSHAW010000032.1, read on the forward strand.
CCAGCGCGGTCATCTCCCACTCGCCGGAGAACTGGCGGATGAGCTTGGCCATCATCACGCCCGTGCGCGGCTCGGCGTGGGTGAGGTCGAAGCGGACCAGCTCCTCGCCGCTCTGGGCGTCCACCAGGCGGCAGTACGCCTTGGCGACATCGGAGAACTTCTGGCCGGAGAAGGAGTTCACGACGAAGACCAGGCCGGTCACCTCCGGGGGCACTCCGCCGAGGTGGACGGTGATCGCCTCGTCGTCGCCGGCGCCCTCCCCGGTGAGGTTGTCGCCGGAGTGCTGGATCGCGCCGCCCAGGATCATCAGCTTGCCGAAGAAGCAGTTGTCGACCTTCTTGCGGTCCGGGCCGTAGGCGATGACCGAGGCGTCCAGGTCGATGCTCTTGCTGCGGAAGGCGGGCTCCCAGCCGAGGCCCATCGTGACCGAGGTGAGCAGCGGGGTGCCGCCCTTGACCAGCGAAACGGTCTGGTTCTTCTGGAGGCTGACGCGGCCCTTGTCGAGGTTGACCTTGCCGGAGCCGGGTGCCGGGGCGGCGGGCGCGGGCGCCGGCGCCGGCGGCGGCGGCGGGGTGACCGGGGCCGGGGCCGGGGCGCCCGCGGGCGGTCCCCACTGGCCGGCGGGGGCCGGGGGAGCGGGGGGTGCCTGCGGGGCGGCGGCGGGTGCGGCGGGCTCCTCCACGCTGACGCCGAAGTCGGTGGCGATCCCCGCCAGGCCGTCGGCGTAGCCCTGGCCGACCGCGCGGACCTTCCAGGCGCCGCCCCGGCGGTAGATCTCGACGACCACCAGCGCGGTCTCGGAGCCCAGCTGCGGCGGGGTGAAGGAGGCGATGACGCTGCCGTCGTCGGCGTTACGGACCGTGCCGGTCGGCTCCGTGCCGGCGAAGGTCGCCCCGGGGGCGTCCGGACTCGCGGTGACCACGATCTTCTCGATGCCCTCGGGGACCGCGGCGGTGTCCACCGTGATGGTGTCGCCGCCGCCGGCCGCCGCGGAGTGCGTCACGCCCGGTCCGCTGGGCTGGTTGTAGAACACGAAGTCGTCGTCGGAGCGCACCTTGCCATTGGCGGCGAGCAGCAGGCCCGACACGTCCAGCCGCACGGGGGCGGTGACGTCCACCGCCACCCGCACGGCGTTGAGCGGGAGGTTCGAGCCAGGAGTCATAGCGGTCATGCCGGGCTCAACGATCGGCTCGCCTTTGCGGTTCCATTACCCGCGGCCGGATGGCCGCCCGGCCGGTCACCGGCGTTCACGGGAGTTGCCGAAGAGCAGCCGGTAGGCGACCAGCAGGACCAGGGCCCCGGCGATCGAGGCGATCCACATGGACGGTTCGCCGAAGTCCTTGGGGATCGGTCGGTGCAGGAATTTGGTGGAGAGCCAGCCGCCGAGGAAGGACCCCACGATGCCGATCAGGGTCGTGCCGACGATGCCGCCCGGGTCCCGTCCCGGCAGCAGGACCTTCGCGATGATGCCCGCGATCAGCCCGAGTACGAGCCAGCTGACGATGCCCATGATGCGTTCCTCGTTCCTGCGCGGTGATGGGGTACACAGACCAGGACGCCGGCCGGGCGACGGGGGTTCCGCGGCGTGGCAGGAGCCACCGTGCGCACGGCCGGGCGGCCCGGCCACCAGGGCACTCCCGTCAGTGCGGCCACCGGGGCGGGTCGGTGCAGAAGGCGCCGCCGAGGTAGGCGTGTTCGGGGTTCTCGGGGTCCAGTGCGCCCTGCGCGGCGATCAGCTGTGCCGCGTACGGCTCGGAGTCGTCCTGCGGTACGTAACCCAGGGCGCGGGCGGTCGACAGGTCCCACCACAGACGGGTGTTGGCGGAGGAGCCGTAGACGACGGTGTGGCCCACGTCCGGCGCGGTGAGCGCGGCGTGCAGCAGCCGCGCGCAGTCGGCCGGGCTCAGCCAGATGGACAGCATCCGCACCGAGGTCGGCTCGGGGTAGCAGGAGCCGATGCGGACCGAGACGGTCTCGATGCCGTGCAGATCCCAGTAGAGCGAGGCCAGATCCTCGCCGAATCCCTTGGACAGCCCGTAGTAGGTGTCGGGGCGGCGGGGCGTGCCGACGGGGATGGCGCCGGAGCCGTCCGCGGGGCGCGGGGTGAATCCGACGGCGTGGTTGGAGGAGGCGAAGACGACACGGCGGACGCCTGCCTCGCGCGCCGCCTCGTACAGGCGGTAGGTGCCCTCGATGTTGGCGCGCAGGATCTGCTCGAAGCCGGCCTCCAGGGAGATGCCGGCGAGATGGATGACCGCGTCGGCCCCGCGCACCGCCTCGCGCAGCGCCCGGGTGTCGGCCAATTCGGCGGTGATCGCGTCCGGTTCGCCGGCTGCGGTGTCGATGGGCCGCTGGTCGAAGAGGCGCAGCCGGTATCCGTAGGGCGGCAGCAGGTCACGCATCAGGGTGCCGAGCCCGCCGGCGGCGCCGGTGAGCAGGACGGTGCGGGGTGCGGTCATGGGCGGGTACTCCTCCGGCTGAACTGCAAGGCTGTATGCGCGGACAGCATTCAGATGTGTGGACACGGTAGGAAGCTGGATCATGGCGGGTCAAGACGCTTGACGAAGCCGGTAAAACCGCTTGCGGCGCGGCAGTTGTGGACCCTTGACCGGTCCGGGACGGCTACTCTAGCGTGGTCACGTTCATAAACATGGACGCTGATCAGAGACATGCACCAGCATGCCTGCCAGGGAGAGCCCGTGACCCCAGACCCTCCCCCAGCCACCGCTGGGAGGTACCCCCCACTCGCCGACCGCCTCGACGGACTGCTGTTCTTCCCCGTGACCGCGTACGCGCCGGACGGCGCCCTGGACCTGGCGGCCTTCCGCGCCCATGTACGCGCCGGCATCGACGCGGGCGCGGCCGCCGTCTTCGCCTGCTGCGGCACCGGCGAATTCCATGCGCTCACCCCCGGGGAGTTCACCGACTGCATCGCGGCCGCGGTCGAGGAGGCCGCGGGCCGGGTCCCGGTGGTCGCCGGTGCGGGCTACGGCACCGCGCTCGCCGCCCAGTTCGCCCGCCTCGCCCACGAGGCGGGCGCCGACGGCCTGCTCGCCATGCCGCCCTACCTCGTCGTCGCGGGCCAGGAGGGGCTGCTGCGGCACTACACCGCACTCGCCGCCGCCACCCCGCTCCCCGTCATCGTCTACCAGCGCGACAACGCCGTCTTCACACCGGCCACCGTCGCCGCCCTGGCCCGGACCGAAGGCATCATCGGCCTCAAGGACGGCGTCGGTGACCTCGATCTGATGCAGCGCATCATCAGCACCGTCCGCACCGAGGCCCCCGACGAGGACTTCCTCTACTTCAACGGCCTGCCCACCGCCGAACTCACCGGCCCCGCCTACCTGGGCCTGGGCGTCCGCCTCTACTCCTCCGCCGTCTTCGCCTTCGCCCCCGAGATCGCCGTCGCCTTCCACCAGGCGCTGAACAGCGGTGACGACTACACCGTCCAGCGTCTGACGGACGGCTTCTACCGGCCGCTGGTCGAACTGCGCAACCGGGGCCGCGGCTACGCCGTCTCGCTGGTCAAGGCGGGCGTACGGCTGCGCGGCCTGGACGTCGGCGAGGTCCGGACGCCGCTCAGCGAACCGGACCCCGCGCACGTCGAGGAGCTGTCCGGGCTGATCGAGCACGGCCTGGCCCTGGTCGCGGACGCGGCAGGGGCCGGCGCCTGATGCGCACCGCCGCGTTCCTCTACCCCTGGGACGTGGTCGGTGACCCGGACGCCGCAGGCCGCCTCGCCGGCCTCGGCATCCAGCAGGTCACCCTGGCCTCCGCCTATCACTCCACCCGCGCCCTCACCCCCCGCCACCCACGCCACCGCATCGTCACCGCCCGGCACGCCGCCGTCCTCTACCCTCCGGACCCCGCCCGCTGGTCCGGCCGCGCGCTGCGCCCCGCCACCCAGGACTGGACGGCCGGCCCGGACCCGTTCGGCGTGGCCGCTCGGGCGCTGGCGGACGCCGGTCTGGAGGTGCACACCTGGGTCGTCCTGGCGCACAACTCCCGCCTGGGCGCGGAGCACCCGGCCGCCGTGGTCCGCAACGCCTACGGCGACCCGTACCCGTGGGCGCCGTGCATCGCCCGGCCCGAGGTGCGCGAGTACCTCGTCGACCTGGCCGCCGAGGCGGCCGTACGGCCCGGCGCCCGGGGTACCGAGCTGGAGTCCTGCGGCTGGTACGGACTGGCCCATCTGCACGCCCACGACAAGACCGCCGGGGTGCCGCTGTCCGGCGCCGCGCAGTATCTGATGTCGGTGTGCTTCTGCACGGTGTGCGCGGCGGGGTACACCGGACTGGGCGTCCGTGCGCAGGAGTTGCGCGCCGCCGTGGTGCGGGCCCTGGAGCCGCAGTGGGCGGCCGGACCGTCCGGCCCGGCGGACCGCGCGGGGGAGTGGGCCGCGGTCGAGGAGCTGCTCGGCGCGGAGCTCGCGGGGGTGCTGCGCAGCTGGCGCGACCGGGCCGCCCGTACGCTGCAGCGCGCGGCCGTCCGTGCGGTACGGCACGCCGCGGCGGACGGGTTCCGGGTGCTGCTGCACGCCGACCCGGCCGCGCACCGCTGTGGCGCCAACGCCGGGGTGGATCCGGCGGACGTGCTGGCGCACGCCGACGGCGTGGTGCTGCCGTGCACCGGCGACGCCGCCGCCCGCGCGGACGTCCTCGGCCCGTTCGCCGACCGCCCGGCCGGAGCGACGGTCGCCGCCAATCTCACCGTGGTCTCCGGCATGGGCGGCAGCCCCGGCACCCTCGCCGCCGATACCGCGCACGCCGCCTCACTGGGGGCGAACGCACTGCGGCTCTACCACGCGGGCCTGGCGAGCGACCGCGATCTGACGGCCGTACGGGACGTCCTGCACGGGCGCGGGCGGCCGTCGTGACAGCCCGCTGAGCCCACCGGACCGCGGCCCGGCCACGCGCGCCGTCACGGCGGCCGGGCCCCACCGGTCCGGCCCGCCTCGCCCCCACCGCGTCCGGCCCGCCCTCACCCGGGCCGGACGAACCCGCACTCGTACGCGGCGATCACCGCCTGGGTCCGGTCCCGCACCCCGAGCTTGGCCAGCACCCCCGCCACATGCGTCTTGACCGTGGCCGGGCCCACCCCCAGCCGGTCCGCGATCTCGGCGTTCGTCAGCCCGGCCGTCATCAGCCGCAGCACCGCCCGCTCCCGCTCGGACAGCCGGGCCCGCAGCGCCCGCACCGCGTCGGCCGCGGCCCGCTCCCCGGCGTGCCGGGCGGCCAGCCGGCGCACCGCCGCAGGGAACAGCAGCGAGTCGCTGCGCGCCACCAGCCGTACGGCCTGGACCAGGTCCTCCGCGCCGGACCGCTTGAGCAGGAACCCGCTGGCGCCGGCCCGCAGCGCGTCATAGACGTAGGCGTCGTTCTCGAAGGTGGTCACCACGATGATGCGGGGCGGCTCGGGCATCGTGGCGAGCACCTGCTCGGTCGCGCGGATGCCGTCGATCTCCGGCATCCGGACATCCATCAGCACGATGTCCGGGCGCAGTTCACGGATCAGCGGCACCGCCTCGGCCCCGCTCGACGCCTCTCCGACGACCTCCATGTCCGCCTCGGCGCTGAGGATCGCGCGCAGCGCCGTCCGCACCATCCGCTCGTCGTCGGCGAGGACGACGCGCAGGGGGCGGGGGACGTCCCCGTCGTGGGCCGGGTGGTCGTCGTCCTGCCGTGTGGTCATGCCCCGCTCACCCTGTCTCCGTCCTTCGGTCCGGTGCCGTCCGCCGCCCCGCGCCTCGCGTCCTCGCCCCCGCCGGCGGCAGCCGGGCCGTCAGCCGCCATACGCCGTCATGGGCCGCGGCCGTCGCCTCGCCGCCCAGCAGCCGGGCCCGTTCGGCGATCCCCCGCAGCCCGCGGCCCCCGCCCGGCCGGGCCGCCGGGGCGGCGGAGCCGGCCGCCGGCCCGGCCACCGGATTCTCCACCACGATCGTCAACTCCCCCTCGTCGACCCGGAGCTGCAGCCGGACCGGTACCGGCCCGGCATGCCGCAGCGCATTGCTGAGGCCTTCCTGCACGATCCGGTAGGCCTCCCGCGAGACCACCGGCGCCAGCTCCCGGTACCGCCCCTCGACGGCCGCCTCGATCGTCACGCCCGCCGCCCGGGTCCGGCCGAGCAGCGCCTCCAGGCCGTCCAGGGCCGGTGCGGGCGCGGCCGGATCGGCGCCGTCCTCCTCGCGCAACAGGCCCAGTACGGTGTCCAGTTCGGCGACGGCCTCACGAGTGGTCTCCTCGATGGCGGCCAGGGCCCGGCGGGCGAACTCCGGGTCGGCGTCCAGGACCCGGCGGGCCGCGCCGGCCTGGAGGGTGACCGCGCTCAGCGCATGGCCGACGGCATCGTGCAGCTCGCGGGCCAGCCGGTTGCGGGACGCCAGATCGGCGGCCCGGCGTTCGGCGGCGGCCAGCCGGTCGGCGGGCGTCGGCCCCAGCAGCACCGGGGCGCAGCGGCCCAGCAGCGCTCCGGCCCCCCAGGCGGTGCCGGTCACCAGGGCCAGCAGCGCCAGCCCCGCGAGCGGTCCCAGCACGCCGTGGAAGGCGTCCGGCCACCCCGGCGAGGTGTGCCGCAGGGGGTCGGAGAACGGCAGCAACAGCAGCAGGACCGCGGCCGGCGGCGCGGACAGCGTCATGCCGCTGACGATCCCCCCGGCCAGCAGATGCGCCACGAACCACAGCGCCGTACGCCGCCGGGCCGCCCACGAGAGGGCCGGACCCTCGGCCAGCCGCTCCGCCGGCACCCCGCACAGCGACCGTACGGCGGCCACCTCCAGCGGCCGCAGCAGCGGGAAGAGCAGCGCGGCCAGGGCGGCCGGCGGCAGCGCACAGCCGAACGCGACGAACTGCCACGCCACTTGGTGCAGCGGATCGGCGCCGTCCGCGAAGAGCGGCAGAAAGGCCGTGGCCAGCAGGTAGAACGGCATCAACAGCGCGCCGCCCAGCACCAGATGGACCCAGCGCCCGCCGGTCAGCCGCACCGGGCGGCCTCGCGTTCGGCGAAGATGCGGGCCCCGGCCACCCTCGTCCCGACGGTCATCTGCACAGAGTAAGTGAGGCGCGTCGGCGGTGCGGAGCTGTGGACCGGTTGCCGTGGCGGTCGGCGAGGTCGGCGAGGTCGGTGAGGTCGGCGAGGTCGGTGAGGTCGGCGTCATCCGGCGGCCCCGGCAGGCCGGTGCGCCCGAGCCGAGCCGGGTGGCGGCCGGCGGCAGCAGCCACGGCGGAGGTGTCTCACAGTCGCCGGGTGGCCAGCGTCAGCCGGTCGCGGGCGTCGAACAGGGTGTCCTTGATCATCTGCTCATGGGCCGGCGTCAGCCGGGCCACCGGCACCGAGCAGCTGATCGCGTCCCGGGCCGGGGTGCGGTAGGGGATCGCGACGCCGAAGCAGCGCAGGCCCAGGGTGTTCTCCTCGCGGTCGACCGCATAGCCCTGCTCGCGCACCGCATGCAGCTCCTCGATCAGCTGCTCGCGGTCGGTGAGGGTGTGCTCGGTCAGCTGCGCGAGGGTCGGCGGCAGCATCGCGCGCACCTGGTCGTCGGTGTACGTGGCGAGCAGCGCCTTGCCCAGCGACGTCGAGTGCGCGGGCAGCCGCCGGCCGACGCGGGTGAAGGGGCGCAGATAGTGCTGCGACTGACGGGTGGCGAGGTAGACGACGTTGGTGCCGTCGAGGCGGGCGAGGTGGATGGTCTCGGTGGTGTCGTCGGAGAGCCGGTCCAGCGTCGGCCGGGCCGCGGCCACCACCTCGTCGCCGTCGATGTACGACGTGCCGACCAGCAGCGCGCGGACGCCGATACCGTAGCGGGTGCCGGTGGCGTCGGTCTCGACCCAGCCCAGGTCGACCAGGGTGCGCAGCAGCATGTAGAGGCTGGATTTCGGGTAGCCGACAGCGTCCTGGACGGAGGCCAAACTGTGCATACCGGGGCGTCCCGCGAAGTACTCGAGCAACTCCACCGTTCGCACCGCGGACTTGACCTGAGATCCACCGGTCTCGGCAGCTGACATCGCCCTTGACCCCTCTGTTCGGACAGCCATAGAGTCCCAGTTGTTCACCATCTGGGACAGCGTTCAGCATATCGAACGTGATCCGCAGTGCGGCAGGACTCGGAAAGACTCGGCAGGCATCGCCCGGGAGGAATGCACGGTGGCAGCAGCACCAGTCTGGAGTGTCGACCCCCGAACCGGGAAGCAGCGGGAACAGGTTGCGGTGGAGGCCACAGCCGACGAGGTGGATACCGTGGTCCGGGCGGCCCACGCCGCCCGCGGTGCGCTCGCCGACCGTGCCGTACGCGCCGCCCTGCTGCGCCGCGCCGCCGAGCTGCTCGACGAGGCGGGCGATGCGGTCATCGAGGCCGCCGACGCCGAGACCGCGCTCGGCCCCGGCCGGCTCACCGGCGAACTCGGCCGCACCACCTATCAGTTGCGGGCCTTCGCGGACCTCGTACAGGAGGGCGCGTTCCTCGACGTACGGATCGACCACGCCGACCCCGGCCTCACCCCGCCCCGGCCCGACCTGCGCCGCTACAAGATCCCGCTGGGCGCCGTCGCGGTCTACTCCGCCAGCAACTTCCCGCTCGCCTTCTCGGTACCGGGCGGCGACACCGCCAGCGCCCTCGCGGCCGGCTGCCCCGTCGTCGTCAAGGCACACCCGGACCACCCGGCCACCTCCGAGCTGTGCGTCGCGCTGCTGCGCCGCGCCGCCGCCGAGGTCGGCCTGCCGGAGGGCGTGCTGAACCTGGTGCACGGCTTCCAGGCCGGTATCGACCTGGTGCGCCACCCGCTGATCACCGCGGCCGGGTTCACCGGCTCGGTGCGCGGCGGCCGCGCGCTGTACGACGCGGCCGCGGCCCGCCCGCACCCCATCCCCTTCCACGGCGAGCTGGGCAGCCTCAACCCCGTCGTGATCACCGAGGCCGCGGCCGGGGAGCGCGCCGAGCAGATCGGCGCCGGGCTGGCCGGTGCGATGACGCTCGGCGTCGGCCAGTTCTGCGTCAAGCCGGGCCTGGTCCTGGCGCCCGGGGGAGAAGTGGGCGACCGGCTGCTGAAGTCGCTGACCGCCGCGGTCAGCGACACCGAGGCCGGGGTGCTGCTCGACCACCGGATGCGGGAGGCGTTCCTCGACGGGGTCCGCACCCGCGCCGCACTCCCCGACGTCGAGGCGCCGGTGACCCCCGGCGCCGGCGGCCGGCACACCGTCAGCGCCGGCTTCCTTGCCGTCCCCGCCGCCCGCCTCGCCACCGACGGGCCGCACGACCTCCTCCTGGAGGAGTGCTTCGGCCCGGTCACCGTCGTCGCCCGCTACACCGACGAGTCCGAGATCGGCGCCGTTCTCGCCCGGCTGCCCGGCAACCTCTCCGCCACCCTGCAGCTCAGCGACGCGGAGGGCGCCGGCACCGACGACGAGGGCCGCGGCGCCCGGCTGCTGGCCGAGGTCACCCCGCTTGCCGGCCGGGTGGTCGTCAACGGCTGGCCGACCGGTGTCGCGGTCGCCCCCGCCCAGCACCACGGCGGGCCCTACCCGGCCACGACGTCCACCTCCACCTCCGTCGGCGGCACCGCCGTCGAGCGCTGGCTGCGCCCGGTCGCCTACCAGGACACCCCGCCCGCGCTGCTGCCGCCCGAGCTGCGCGAGGACAACCCGCTCGGACTGCCGCGCCGGGTCGACGACCGTCCCGAGGGCGCGTAGCGACGGTGCGCCCTGCCACCGGCGACGCCGCGCTCCAGGTCCGTGCCGCGACCGCCGCGGACCTGGCGGCGATCGCCGCCCTGGACACCGGCGCCCGGGCCGCCGCCCACCGCGCCAGGTTCCCGGACACGCCCTTCGACGCCCCGGCCGAGCACGCCCGCCGGCACGACGCCTGGTCGCGCGTCCTGGACCGGGACGACACCCCCGCGCTGTGCGCCGCACGGCACGGCACGGTCGTCGGCGCGGCCTCCTACCGCCACCACGACGGCCAGCGCCGGCCGGCCGTCACGCTCCACCAGCTCCATGTCGACCCCGGCCACTGGGGCACCGGCATCGGCCGCGCCCTGCACACCGCCTGTCTGCGGGCCTGGCGCACGGCCGGCTGCCCCCGGGCCGTCCTCGACGTGCGCTGGCACAACCACCGCGCCCGCGCCTTCTACGCAGGCCTCGGCTGGCGCCCCGACCCGGACCGCCGGCCCGCCCCGGACGCCACCCACCTCACCCTGACGCTGGACCTGGCGACGGCTCCGGTGCCGCCGCTGCCGGCTCCCTGACGGCGATGACCTGCAGCCGCTCCGCCGTCCGCCCGTCCAGCGTGCCCACCGCACCCGCCCGCTCCTTCCGCACCGAGAAGCCCGCCTCCCGCAGCAGCCCGCGCAGCCGCTCCGGCGGATGGTGCCGGAACACCCCGCCGTCGGGCGTCTCGAAGACCCCGTACGTCCCGTAGCGCTCCGCGAAGCGCGCATACCGCTCCCGGTTGAGCGCATCGTCCTGCAGCGGCACATCGCTCAGGTACAGCACCCCACCGGGCCGCACCAGCCGCCCCAGCTCCCCGGCGATCGCCGTCTGGTCCGCGTCCCCGGGCACGCAGGTGAGCACCGCGAACAGCAGCGCCGCGTCGAAGGCGCCGTCCTCGAACGGCAGCGGGAACCCCGGGCACCGCCTGAGCTCCAGCTCCGGATGCTCCCGCCGCCCCCGTGCGATCAGCGCCGCCGAGACATCCACCCCGCACACCGCGTGGTACCCGAACCCGGCCAGCTCGGCGGTCAGCCGCCCGTAGCCGCAGCCGTAGTCCAGCACCCGCGCGCTGTGCGGAACGTAGACGTCCAGCAGCGCCGGATCGAGCGGATGGGTGAAGGTCTTGGCGGACCCGGTCGTCTCCCAGAAGCCGAGGAATCCCTGTGGCGAGGTCATGCCCGGACGCTACCCGCGGAATAGCCCGCCGCCCCGCGAGGTTGCCCCGGGACACATGCACGACGAGGAAAGTCAGCTCATGCGCGTCGAAATCTGGTCCGACATCGCCTGCCCCTGGTGCTACATCGGCAAGGCCCGCTTCGAGGCCGGGCTCGCCGCTTTCGCGCACCGCGACGGTGTCGAGGTGGTGCACCGCTCCTTCGAGCTGGACCCGAAGGCACCGGCCGCCACCGACGTCCCGGTGCTCGACATGCTCGCCACGAAGTACGGCGTGAGCCGCGAGCAGGCCGAGGCGATGGAGGCCCGGGTGGCCGAGGCGGCCGCGGGGGAGGGGCTGGACTACCGCTCCGACCGTATCCACGGCAACACCTTCGACCTGCACCGGCTGCTGCACGCCGCCCGCGCCCACGGCGTCCAGGACGCCCTGCTCGACGCCTTCTACCGCGCCAACTTCGCCGAGGCCAGGACGCTCGGCGACCCCGCCGTGCTCCGCGAGATCGCCGTCGGCGCGGGGCTGCCCGCCGACGAGGCCGACCGGGTGCTCGCCGACCCCGGGGCGTATGCACCGGAGGTACGCGCCGAGGAGCGCGAGGCGGCGGAGCTGGGCGCCACCGGCGTGCCGTTCTTCGTCATCGACCGCCGCTACGGCATCTCCGGCGGACAGCCGGCCGAGGTCTTCCGGCAGGCCCTGGAGCGCGCCCACGCCGACGGCACGGTGCAGGTCCCGGCGGCCGGCGAGGCCGGGGTGTGCGGCGACGACGGCTGCGCCGTGCCCGGGAAGTGACCGCGGGCCGGCCCGCCCGCACCCCGTGCGACCTGCGCGGACCGGGAACGCCTGCGGGCCGGCCGAGCGGAGTGGCCATGGACGCGGCGCGGATCGCCGAGCACAGTGGGGGCATGCAGCGACGTGAGCCACTCGGCGGGGCCGAATTCGCGCCCGAGACGACCTATCTGAACTCCGCCTCCAGCGGACTCCTCCCCCGGCGCAGCGCCGCCGCCCTGCGCGCGGCGCTCGATGAATCCGCCTCCTACGGCACGATGGGCCGCGACTACTTCGGCGCCGCCACGGCCTCCCGTGCCGCCTTCGCCCGGCTGCTGGACGTCCCCGCCGAGCGGGTCGCCCTCGGCAGCTCGGTCGCGGTGCAGTCCGCTTTCGTCGCCGCCTCGCTCCCGGCGGGTGCCGAAGTGCTGGCTCCCGAGGGCGACTTCAGCTCCCTGGTCAATCCGCTCGCGGCCCACCCGGGAATCAAGCTGCGCACCGTGCCGCTGGAGGCGCTCGCCGACGCGGTGCGCCCCGGCACCGCGCTGGTCGCCTTCAGCGCCGTGCAGTCGCTGGACGGCCGGATCGCCGACATGGCGGCGGTGCGGGAGGCCGCGCGGGCCCACGGGGCGCGCACCTACCTCGACATCACCCAGGCCGCCGGCTGGCTGCCGCTGCGCGCCGCGGACTTCGACTTCGTCGTCGCCGGCGCCTTCAAATGGCTGCTGTGCCCGCGCGGGACGACCTTCATGGCGTTCGGCGGGGAGTACGGGCGGGGCGAGGAGTGGCCCGCCGCCCTCCATGCGGGCTGGGTCGCCGGCGAGGACATCGGCGAGTCCAACTACGGGCTGATCCGGCCGACCGCGACCGCCCGGCGCTTCGACGAACCGCACGCCTACTTCTCCTACGTCGCCGCCGAACAGTCCCTCGGCCTCATCGAGGAGCTGGGCGTGGCCGCCGTCCACGCCCACAACACCGCGCTCGCCGACCACTACCGCGCGGGGCTGGCCGAGCGCGGTCTGACGCCCCGCCCCGCGCCCGGCTCGGCGATCGTCTCCACCCCCGGACTCGCGGACGCGGAGCGCCGGCTGACGGACGCGGGGGTACGGATCTCGGTGCGCGGCGGGCTGCTCCGCGCGGCCTTCCACCTCTACAACTCGACGGACGACGCGGACCGGTTGCTGGCCCTGCTGGGGTAGGACGGCCGGGGAATGCGGGGCGGGCGCGGGGCGTTGAGCAGCTGATGTAATGGGCAATGATCTTGTTCCGAGCAGCAGTTGAGAGGCCCTCAGTGACCACCGCGTTCGATCCCGTCGACCTCGCCGGCACCCCGCTCGCCAACCGCATCGTCATGGCTCCGATGACCCGCAACCGGGCCACGGAGGGCGGCGGGGTGCCGACCGACTCGATGGTCACGTACTACACCCAGCGCGCCTCGGCCGGGCTGATCGTCACCGAGGCCAGCCAGACCTGCGTCGTGGGCCAGGGCTACCCCTTCACCCCCGGACTGCACACGCCCGAGCAGATCGCCGGCTGGCGCCGGGTGACCGAGGCGGTGCACGGTGCCGGCGGCCGGATCTTCGCGCAGCTGTGGCACGGCGGCCGGATCGGCCACCCGGTGCTGCTGCCGGACGGGTTGATACCGGTCGGCCCGTCCCCCGTGGCCGCCGACTGCCAGGTCTTCACCGAGGACGGCATGAAGGACTGCGTCACCCCGCACGAGCTCACCGATGCCGAAATCCGCACGACCGTCGCGGAGTTCGCGGCCGCCGCCCGCAACGCCGTCGAGGCGGGCTTCGACGGGGTGGAGATCCATGGCGCCAACGGCTATCTCGTGCACCAGTTCCTGGCCCCCCACAGCAATCTGCGCACCGACGGCTGGGGCGGCTCGACCGAGGGCCGGATCCGCTTCGCGGTCGAGGTCACCCGGGCGGTGGCCGAGGCGGTCGGCGCACACCGCACCGGTCTGCGGCTCTCCCCGGGCAACCCCTTCAACGGCATGGAGGAGCCCGCCCCCGAGCCGCTCTACACCGCGCTGCTGCAGGCCGTCGAGCCCCTGGGGCTGGCCTATCTGCATCTGTGCGACGTCCCCGACCACGAGCTGATCGCCCGGCTGCGCAAGCACTTCACCGGCACCTTCGTCCTCAACCCGGCCGATGACGGGCGCCCCACCGGCCCCGAGGACCTGCCGCTGATCGAGGACGGAACGGCCGATCTGCTGGCCTTCGGGCGGCAGTTCCTCGCCAACCCCGATCTGCCCCGGCGGCTCGCGTGCGGCGGCCCGTTCAACACCCCGGACCGGGCGAGCTTCTACGGCGGCGACGACACCGGCTACCTCGACTACCCGGCGCTGGACGCCTGAGGAACCACCGGCCGGACGGGCGGGGGCGGCGCACCCCGCCCGCACCCGGCGGCCGCCGGTCACACACAAGCGCGGCCGCCGCACAGACCCTGCTGTGCGGCAGCCGCGCCACCCGTACCTCGCCGTGTCTACCTCACCGGCGTGAAGTCCCGGGCTCCGATGTACTCGGGGCGCCGGACCGGCGCCGCGAAGGGCTCCACCGCTTCGTTGTCCACGCTGTTGAAGACGATGAAGACATTGCTGCGCGGGTACGGCGTGATGTTGTCACCCGAACCGTGCATGGCGTTGCAGTCGAACCAGGTCGCCGAGCCGGCCTTGCCGGTGAAGAGCCGGATGCCGTGCTTGTCCGCCATCTTCGTCAGCACCTCGTCCGACGGGATGCCCGCGTCCTGCATCTGCAGGGACCGCTTGTAGTTGTCCTTCGGCGTCGCGCCTTCACAGCCCACGAAGTGACGGTGCGAGCTGGGCATGATCATCAAGCCGCCGTTGGTGTCGTAGTTCTCCGTCAGCGCGATGGAGACCGACACGGTGCGCATGTTCGACAGTCCGTCCTCGGCGTGCCACGTCTCGAAGTCCGAGTGCCAGTAGAAACCGGTGGCACCGAAGCCGGGCTTCACATTGATCCGGGACTGGTGGACGTAGACGTCCGAGCCGAGGATCTGCCGGGCACGGCCGACCACACGCGGGTCGGACACCAGCTTGGCGAACACCTCGCTGATCTTGTGCACCTCGAACACGGTCCGTACGTCCTGTGTTTTCGGCTCGACGATGGAGCGCGGGTCGGCGCGCATCGTCGGGTCGAGGACGAGACGGTCCAGTTCAGCGCGGTACACCGCGACTTCTTCCGCCGTGAGCAGTTCCCCGATGGCGAAAAAGCCGTCGCGTTCGAAGTCGCTCAGCTCGGACGGCGCGAACGGGCCGGCCGTTCCGGGCTGCGACCACACCACCGGGTCCTTCCGCGGGGTGATGACCTCTGCGGTCCCACGGGTCGGGTACAGGTCGGCGGTGCGCTCGGGTGCGGTGGTCATGGTGTTGCCTTCCTCTCCTCTCGTACGGGCTCTGGCTTCCTTGCGTGTGGGCGTGCCTTCCTCATCTGCCGGACGGGGCAGGCGGGTGCTGACGCCTCGCCTCAGACCGTCTCGGTCTCGGGCTCGGTGAGCAGCGGGTAGACCCCGTTCTCGTCGTGGTCCTCGCGGCCGGTGACCGGCGGGTTGAAGACGCAGACGCAGCGGAAGTCCTTCTTGATCCGCATGGTGTGCTTCTCGTGCCCATCGAGCAGGTACATCGTGCCCGGCGTGATGGTGTGCTTCTCGCCGGTCTCGTCGTTGGTGAGCTCGGCCTCGCCCTCTACGCACAGTACGGCTTCGATGTGGTTCGCGTACCACATCGACGTCTCTGTTCCGGCGTACAGGGTGGTCTCGTGCAGCGAGAAGCCGACGCGCTCCTTGGCGAGCACGATGCGCTTGCTCTCCCAGGTACCGGACTTGGCCTTGACGTGGCGGTCGGTGCCTTCGATGTCCTTGAAGGATCGGACGATCACGGTGACTCGGTGCCTTTCTGTGGAACGGTAAGGAGCTCTGGAGTGGTCAGGCGCAGTCGCGGACCGCGCGGGCGAGGACGCGAAGGCCCTCGTCCAGCTCCTCGGGTGTGGTCGTCAGTGCGGGCAGCAGCTTGACGACCTCGCTTTCCGGGCCGGAGGTCTCGATCAGCAGACCCAGCTCGTAGGCGCGCTTGGCGATCTTGTTGGCAAGAGGCTTGTCGATGCACTCCAGGCCCCACACCAGACCGCGGCCGCGGTACTCGGCGATGGCTTCGGGGTGCTCCTCGACGATGGCCTTCAGGTGTGATTCGACGATCTCACCGCGGGCGAGAGTCTGCTTCTCCATCTGGCCGTCGGCCCAGTAGGTGTCCAGCGCGGCGGCGGCGGTGACGAAGGCCGGGTTGTTGCCGCGGAAGGTGCCGTTGTGCTCGCCCGGCTCCCAGATGTCCAGCTCAGGCTTGAACAGGGTCAGCGCGAGCGGCAGGCCGTAGCCGCTGATGGACTTCGAGACGGTGACGATGTCCGGCACGATGCCCGCCTCCTCGAAGGAGAAGAAGGCACCCGTACGGCCGCAACCCATCTGGATGTCGTCGACGATGAGCAGCATGTCCCAGCGCTCGCAGAGGTCGGAGAGGGCGCGCAGCCACTCCGGACGGGCGACATTGATGCCGCCCTCGCCCTGGACCGTCTCGACGATCACGGCGGCGGGGGTGTTGAGGCCGGAGCCCTGGTCCTCCAGCAGCCGCTCGAACCACAGGAAGTCCGGGTAGGTGCCCTCGAGGTAGTTGTCGAACGGCATCGGGGTGCCGTGCACCAGCGGGATACCGGCGCCGGCCCGCTTCATGGAGTTACCGGTGACGGCGAGCGCGCCCAGCGACATGCCGTGGAAGGCGTTGGTGAAGGACACGATCGACTCGCGGCCCTTGACCTTACGGGCCAGTTTGAGCGCGGCCTCGACCGAGTTGGCGCCCGTCGGGCCCGGGAACATGACCTTGTAGGGCAGGTCACGCGGCCGCAGGATGATGTTCTGGAACGACTCCAGGAACGCCCGCTTGGCCGTGGTGGACATGTCCAGGCCGTGGGTGACGCCGTCCCGCTCGATGTAGTCGATCAGGGCGCGTTTGAGCGTCGGGTTGTTGTGGCCGTAGTTGAGCGACCCGGCCCCGGCGAAGAAGTCGAGGTAGGTGTGGCCGTCCTCGTCGGTCATGCGGCTGCCCTGCGCACGGTCGAAGACGGTGGGCCAGCTACGGCAGTAGCTGCGCACCTCCGACTCCACGGTCTCGAAGACGCTCAGATCGGGCTGGGTGATGGTCACAGCATGCTCCTGGGAGATGAGTGGCGAAAAAGGATCAGGAAGTCTGTAGGGGGCTGGACGGTGCCGGCGGTGTCACGGGTGTGGTGCCGGGCCCCGTCCGGCCGCAGCGGCGCATTGGCCGCGCGGTCCCGGGCGTCACTGCTCCGGGCGGGATGGTGGCTCGAACGGGCCGATGAGGTGCAGCACCTCCGGCTCGTGGCCCTGCTCGGGGAACACCCCTGCGTCGAAGAGCACCTCGCGCTTGAGGGGCACGGAGTGCCGCTCGGCGAAGGACGCGAACAGGCGGTTGGATGCGGCGTTGTCGGGGGTGATGGTGGTCTCGACGAAGCGCATGCCCAGCTCGTCCACGGCGCGGGCCGAGAGCCCGTCCAGGAGTGCGGCCGCCAGCCCCTGGCCACGGTGCGCGTCGTCGACGGCGACCTGCCAGACGACGAGGGTGTCCGGGCGCTCGGGGCGGATGTATCCGGTGACGAAGGCGGCCGGCTCGCCCTCCGTGTCGCGGGCGACGACGGAGGTGGCGGCGAAGTCGCGACACCACAGGAGGTAGCTGTAGGAGGAGTTGAGGTCCAGTGCCTTGGAGTCGCGGGCGATACGCCAGATCGCGGCTCCGTCCTCCACGCGTGGGGTGTCGAGCTTGAAGCCCTCCGGAAATTCTCTGATATCGCTACGGGCACCTGCATGGTCTGCTTGTGCGGCGGTCATAGAAATTAAATTTACCCAGGGAAAAAGGAAATTGCATCGTGGGCAGGGGTTACGGAAACGGCGAAGATGTGTTATCGCGCGGGGGCGCCCGTACGCGCGATCCCACCGCGGGATGCCCCGATTTGACCTGGATGTTCGGGGCGAAACGGGCACGTTGTGTAGTCGGTCACAGCTCCGTAACGCCTATGAGATCCGTCCGAATTATGGAACTTGCTACTAGCAAAATCTTGGCGTTTGAGGTGCGGAAAAGCGGG
Organism: Streptomyces sp. NPDC054786; assembly: GCF_053611685.1. NCBI lineage: Bacteria > Bacillati > Actinomycetota > Actinomycetes > Kitasatosporales > Streptomycetaceae > Streptomyces > Streptomyces sp. NPDC054786. Next base: position 51,496 of record NZ_JBSHAW010000032.1, read on the forward strand.
CAGAAGAATACGGGAAGCTGTACCCGGGGGAAATTGGGAATTCGTCTCCGGAAGGCTGGGCGTAAGACCCATCGAAACCTGCGCGGCAAGCCCATGGCAAGACCCGCAAGAACATGCGCGAGATGATGTCCGGAAGCGTGCGGAGAACGCATGCGGAACCGTGCGCAGAACGTATCGAAGCTCTACGGAGAGCGACCGGAGCGAAAAGCGCGGCAGGGCCGCGGCTTTTCCCGGAAACGGCGGGGGAATGTGACCGTCCAGCGCAGGCGACCGCAGCGTCCGCACGCTGTGTGACGCCGCCTAAAGTGCCTGTATGACGTCCATGAGTGAAGGTGCGGTGCTGCACCTCAAGGGGAGGGTCCTCGTCGGGCCGGACGACGTGCGCGACGAGCTGTGGGTCGTCGGCGGCCGGGTCACCTTCGACCGGCCGGCCGTGGCACGGGATGCCACCACCGTGACGGGCTGGGCGCTGCCCGGCCTGGTCGACGCCCACTGCCATGTGGGCCTGGACGCACACGGCCCGGTGGACGACCCCACCAGCGAGAAACAGGCGCTCACCGACCGTGACGCCGGCACCCTGCTGATCCGCGACGCCGGCTCCCCCTCCGACACCCGCTGGGTCGACGACCGCGAGGATCTGCCGCGGATCATCCGCGCCGGCCGTCACATCGCCCGCACCAAGCGCTACATCCGCAACTATGCGCACGAGATCGAGCCCGAGGACCTGGTCGCCTTTGTCGCCCAGGAGGCCCGCCGCGGCGACGGCTGGGTCAAGCTCGTCGGCGACTGGATCGACCGCTCCACGGGCGATCTGGAGGCCTGCTGGCCCCGGGGCGCGGTCGAGGCGGCCATCGCCGAGGCCCACCGGCTGGGCGCCCGGGTGACGGCCCACTGCTTCGCCGAGGACACCCTCGCCCCGCTCGTCGAGGCCGGAATCGACTGCGTCGAGCACGCCACCGGACTCACCGAGGACACCATCCCGCTGTTCGCGGAGCGTGGCGTCGCCATCGTTCCCACGCTCGTCAACATCGCCACCTTCCCGCGGCTCGCGGACGGCGGTGCGGAGAAGTTCCCGCGCTGGGCTGACCACATGCGGCGCCTGCACGCGCGCCGCTACGACACCGTACGAGCGGCCTACGACGCGGGCGTGCCCGTCTTCGCCGGCACGGACGCCGGCGGCTCGCTCGCCCACGGCCTGGTCGCCGAGGAGGTCGTCGAGCTGACCCGGGCCGGCCTGCCCGCCGTGGCGGCCCTCTCCGCCACCACCTGGGGCGCCAGGGACTGGCTCGGCCGCCCCGGTCTCACCGAGGGCGCCCCGGCGGACCTGGTGGTCTACGAGAGCGATCCGCGCGAGGACGTCCGGGTGCTGGCCGCGCCGCGGCGGGTGGTGCTGCGCGGGCAGGTCGTGGGGTAGCCGGCAGCCGGTTGGCACCGGGCACCCGAAGTGGTGGCCCGGTGCAACCGGGGCGGTCCCACCCAGGTCACCCGGATGGTGGGGCAGCTGTTGCGTGGGTGGTACCCCGTGCCGCAGGAATCGAATGAATACGCGGAAACCACCCATTGGGATGAACTGACGTCACGTGCCTGCCCGTTCACCCTCCGTGCGGACACGATGTGCGGGTCGAAGGTCGTCGGCCCGCGTGATGTCCCCCATTGGCGCGGCCGGCGGCTCCATTTCTCCTGTGAGGGTTCCACACACGTGTCCACCAGTCCCACCTGCTCTTCCGGCATGCCCCGACGCCTCGCCGCGACCTTCGTCGCCACCGCACTCACGGCCGGCTCCGCCCTCCTGCTCGGCGCCGTCCCCGCGCATGCCACCGGAGACCACGGCTCGGCCCGTGGCACCGCCGACGCGGTCGTGCTGCGCACCGGCCTGAACGTCGGGCTGCTCCACAAGACGCTCGACGTCCCGCTGAACGCCGTCCTGAACGAGGTGCACGCCCCGGCCTCGGCCGACAGGACCGCGCTCACCGTCAACCTCGACGGCATCAACCACGGCAAGCCGTTCAGCGTGCTGCGCGCCGATGCCGCCACCGCACGGGCCACCAGCGACCGCCGCAAGACCGAGGGCTACGCCAACCTCGTGAAGGCGAAGGTGCATCTGCCCGGTCTGGCGCTGCTGTCCCTGATCGAGGTCCAGCAGGTCACCGCCAAGGCAGTGTGCGAGGCGGGCAAGCGGCCCCGGGCCGAGTCGAATGTGCTGGGCAGCGTCCTCGTCCTGGGCAAGCGGGTCACGCTCACGGCGGGCGGCACGACGGACGTCAAGGTGCCGGGCGTGGGCGAGGTGCGGCTCGACCTGTCCAGGAAGAACGTCATGTCCAAGAGCGCCGCGGCCACCGCGCTCGACCTGAAGGTCTCCCTCAACCCGTTGAAGCTCAACGTCGCCGAGGTGCACGGCCGGGTCACGCTGGCCCGCGCCGGCTGCACCGCACCGGGCGTCAAGGAGCCCGAGCACAACGGCACCGGCGGCACCGGCGGCGGCACCGAGCCGGCCGGCGGCAAGGGCACCGAGGTGACCGGAACGGGCTCGCGGCCCGCCACCCAGAACCTCGCGGAGACCGGCGGCAGTTCGGCCACCCCGTATCTCGCCGGGGGCGCGGCCCTGCTGGTCGCCGCGGGCGCCGGATCGATCGGCTACGCCCGCCGGCGCCGCAACGCCGCGCAGGGCGGCCGCGGCTGACGGACCCCGTACACCGCGCCGGTGCTGTGGGGGCGTCGCGCGCGGAGTACGGCCCGAGGTGCGCCGTACCGGGCCGGAGACGGCCGGTACGGCGCACCTCACCCTCGCCGGGGGCCTATGAAGCATGGTGTGTGCGGGACCCCGGCGAGGTCTGCCCGTAGGGGCCTCCGCTACCGGGTGCGTTCGGCTCCTCCCGGCCGTGGTCCCTGTCGGCGGAGGCCGGCGGGCGGTACGGGCCCGGTCAGTCGGCGCTGCCGTGCGGACACGTCGACGTGGCCGGCGGCGAGGCGTGCGGGCGTGCCGGGCGCAGCGGCTGGAAGTAGTGGGTCAGTGTCCAGGCGCCGATGCGGCCGCCGGCGTCGCATCCGTCGATGTCGGCGGTGCGGAAGTGGATTCCGCCCCAGACCCGGGCGTTGATCATGTCCTCGTTGAGCCGGCCGGCGTCATCGTAGTGCCGTGTGGTGCCGGTGGCCTCGGAGGAAAAGGTGAGGTCGAGGTGGGGGGTGCCGAGGATCCCGGTCAGAGTCCGGGTCACGGCGCCGGTGACCGCGGTGTGGCCGCTGAGGTAGTCGGGGTGCGGAGGGGTGACGAGCAGCGGCTGCCACTGCGGGTCGGCTTCGGTCGCGGGGTTGCCGTCGGTGTCGGCCAGCTGGACAGCGGTGATCGGCCGCCAGAAGCCGTAGTGGAGTTTGGCGTCCCACGCGGTGACCACGGCGTCGGTTGCCGATGCGTTCGCCGCGGCGACCAGCCGGGCTGTCTCGGCGATGCGCAGGTGGTGCCGGGCGGAGTGGTCCCGGAACGCCGATTGGAGCTGGACCGTCAGATTGCCCCCGAAGAACTGCGCGGTCTCGGTCTGCTGCGGGGTGCGGGGCGATCCGGTCCTCGCCCCCATGGTCTTCACCTCGTTGAGGTCCTGGGCGTAGCGGGCCGAGGACAGGGCGGGCGGCCCGCCGGGACGGAACTGGGCCGGGGAGGTCAGCAGCATGGGGCGCAGTCTGCCGAGCCAGGGGTCGATGAAGGGCAGACGGGCGGGCGGGGTGGGCCGCCAGACGCCGGGCGCGGGCGAGGCGGTGAACTCCACCGTGGCGAAGCGGCCGTCTCCTTCGCGCAGTTCGACGAGGTGGTCGGCGGCGCGTTCCCCGAAGGCCACGCCCTGCCGCTTCGCCGTGCCGTCGGGGATCCTGGCGAGGGAGGCGGCGTACGCGGTATCGAGCGGGGCCTGGGAGGCGGGGAAGTAGGTCAGCAGTACGCGGTGCGCGGCGGTCACGGCCGCCGCCTCGGGCGAGGCCGTGGAGGGCCCGCGCGCTCGCGATTTGTACGGGGCGTAGCGGCCCTGGATGCCGACCACGGCGTTGTAGACGGCAGCCGAGACGAACCCGTGCCAGATGACCGCCTGCCCGGAGGGGCGGGTGGCGCCGAGGTTGGCGCTGATGGTGTCGGAGGCGATGGCGTTCCAGTCGCGCACCGCCTGGGGGTCCGCCGCAGGCGGCGCGTGACCGTCGGCGGTGGCGGTGGCGGTGGGGCCGGCCAGGGCCGTGAGGACGAGGAGGAGTGAGGCGAGGGCGCCGACGACGGCCCGTCGGCCCGAACGAGAAGTATCCATAACTGACTTAACAGCTAAAAGGGTGAACGGTTACCCCGATTCGCCAACGGGAAGGGGTGCGCCGGCGTACCCAATCTGCCGGCCGGCCCCGCCCGTTGCTCCCCGGAGATCCCCGGGCACCCCTACCCGAGCACCTCGCCCAGCGCCGTCACGAACCGGTCCGTCGTGACCCGGTCCCGCACCGCGAGGCGCAGCCAGCCGGGGCCCAGGCCGGGGAAGGTGTCACCACGGCGGACCGCGAAGCCGCGGGCCCGCAGTGCGGCCCGTACCGCGTCCGCGTCCGGCAGCCGGATCAGCACGAACGGGCCCGCCGCCGGGCCGGCCGCCCGGATCTGCCCGAACTCGCCCAGCCGGGTCAGCAGATGGGCCCGGTCCACGGCGATCTGCCCGGCCGCCGCGGCCGCCTCCGCCAGCGCCTGCGGCGTACAGCACGCCTCGGCGGCGGCCAGCGCGGGACTGGAGACCGGCCACAGTGGCTGCGCCCGCTCCAGGGCGGCGACGGTGTCCGGGGCGGCCAGCACATAGCCGATCCGCAGCCCGGCCAGCCCCCAGGTCTTGGTGAGGCTGCGCAGCACGACCAGCCCCGGCAGGTCCGTGCGCCCGGCCAGCGCCTCCCGCTCCCCGGGCACCGCGTCCATGAATGCCTCGTCCACCACCAGTGTCCGGCCCGGCCGCGCCAAGCGGGCCAGCTCGTCTGCCGGGTGCAGGACCGAGGTGGGGTTGGTGGGGTTGCCGACGACGACCAGATCGGCGTCCTCGGGCACCGCGGCCGGATCCAGCCGGAAGCCGTCCCGTGCGTCGAGCAGCACCCGCGCGACGTCGTGCCCGGCGTCCCGCAGCGCCGCCTCGGGCTCGGTGAACTGCGGATGCACCACGACCGGCCGGCGGGCCCGCACGGCGCGCGCGATCAGCACGAACGCCTCCGCGGCCCCCGACGTCAGCACCACCCGTTCCACGGGCAGACCGTGCCGCGCCGCGACCGCCCGGCGCGCCGCGCGGCCGTCGGGGTACGCGGCGAGACCGTCCAGCGACGCGGCGATCCGCGCCTTGAGCCAGGCCGGGGGAGTACCGGTGCGGACATTCACCGCCAGATCCGTCAATCCGCCCTCCGCGCCCCGCACTTCGGCATCGCCGTGGTGCCGCAGATCGGGCTCGTGCGGCGGTGCGTCCCGGCCGGGGTCACGGAGCGGCGCGGACCCGGTGTGCGCCGGCATGCTCACCGCTCCCCGGCGTCCGTGGCCGGGAGAGCGGTCCGCCCCGCCGCGCCGTCCGTCTCCCGGGCGTCCTCCGCCGCCGCCCGGCAGCCGCACGACGCGTCGCTCAGCAACGCATCACCCGCCACCGTCGCGCGGTAGCGCTCCATGACGACCTCGGCCACCTCGGCCTCCGGGCCGATCACCTCCGCGCCGATCACCTCCGTGCCGGGGTGGGCCGCGGCCCAGCCCTCGGCCTGCATATGCAGTCGCTCCAACAGGCCGCCGGGGAAGAAGAAGTAGGGCAGGACCACGATCCGGCCCGGCCGGCGGGCCGTCGCCGCTGCCGCCAGTGCCCGGCACCGGTCCAGGCCCGTCGGCACATCGGGCGCCGCCTGCGAGACGAACGCGGTCTCCACGCCCGCGAAGCCGCGACCCTCCCACAGCAGCCGCGCGGCCCGTGCCACCTCGGCGTTGGCGTACGGATCGGCCGCGCCGCGCCCCACCAGCAGCACCGTGGTGCGGGCCCGGTCCTCGGGCCTGCGGGCGCCGCCGCCCAGCGCCTCGTCCAGCCGTCGTTCCAGCACTTCGAGGACCTTGGGATGGGGCCCCAGCTCGGCGCCGCAGGCGTAGCCGAGCCCCGGGTGGCGCTCCGCCGCCCGTTCCAGCGCCGAGGGCAGCGCCTCCGGCACCGGCCCGGTCGGGGCCAGCAGCAGCGGTATCACGGCGAGCCGGGTCGCGCCCCGCTCGACGAGCCCGTCGACGGCGTCGCCGAGCGGCAGGGGAGCGGCCGGATGGCCGAAGAACCCGCCGGCGACGGGCACGTGGGGATGGCGCTCGCCGAGCACACGCACCAGCGCGCGCAGAGCCTCGGCCCCGCCTTCGTCACGGGTGCCGTGACCGGCGATGAGCAGTGCGGGAGGAGTGGTCACTGGATCTCCTTGGTACCGGGGGTTGCGCTGTCGGGCGCCGGGTCGCCGACGACCGCCGTCCGCCGATCCGGGCCACGGCGGGGCGGGTTGGGGAAGGTCATTGACGATAACCGCCCCGGCGGAGGGCACGGCGGCCGCTCCCTCCCTACCAGCGGTAAAGGCACCGCTGTCCGTTACTGCCGGCCTGGCGAGCGCACAGGTCGCCCGGGCCGGCGGCGGTGACTTCCGCTTGCCGACGGCCAACGTGGCACCCGGCCCAGCGGCCAGCAGCGCGGCCGCCTCGGCCACGCTCGGCGTTCCGGCGGCGGCCGCCGCGGCCGCGGACGGCGCCGGTACCCGTACCGCCGCCAGGGCCGCCGCCGGGAACGACCGCAACGGCACCCCCAGCTCTCGCGCCGCCCCGGACAGCCCCGGCTCGGCAGCCTTGGCCGCCACCGTCGCCAGCGCGACGACCTGCCGGGCCGCGTACCCCGCTGCCGTACAGGTGGCCGTGATCAGCTCCAGCACCTCGGACACCGGGACGCCACGGCGCGCCCCCACGCCGGCGACCAGCGGCACGGCCGGCGCACCGGCCTCGCCGGCCGCCCGGCCCCTCATACCGCGACGGCTCCCCGGCCGAAGGCGACCGGTCCGTGCCGGCCCGCCAGGACAGCGGTGAGCCCGGCGGGCCCGGCCGTGAGCGGCTCCCCCGGCCACCGGACGCCGAGCGCCGCCAGTTCGGCGCGGGCCGCCCCGGGGTCGGGGTACGAAGCGGTGAGTGAGACCAGCGGCAGCTCCGGGAGCCCGCCGCCGGACGGGTGCGGGGTCTTGCCCCAGTCGAGCAGGAACGGGGCCGGGCCCGTGCCCGTCCCCGGCGGGGTCAGCTGCCAGGCGAGGCGGCCGCCGTCCGGGGTGCGCCGGGACATGGCGAACGGGGTGCCGGGGTCGTAGCCGCGCGCCCGCGCCGCCGCGACCCGGCCGGCGATGCCGGTGACCCGGACCGCCCAGGTGACCAGCCGCGGCCCGGTCAGCGCATCGATGCCGAACCACCGCGGCCCGTCCGGGGCGGGCTGCTCCGGATCGGGCCCGACGATCTCGAAGTACGCCCCGTCGCCCAGCCCCAGCAGATGGTTGCGGGTGCCCCGGCCCGGGTGGCTGCCGCCTGGCACCGGCCGTACGCCGGTCAGTTCGGCGACCTCGGCGACCGTGCGGTCCAGATCGGGTGTGGCGTAGACGAGATGGTCGAGGACGGCCGGGGCCGCCGGATCCTGGCTGCCGCTCCCGTGCGTCACCGGGCGGCGCTCCCGGCCGGAGCGCTCCGCGCCGCGCTCGCCACCAGACGCCCGGCCAGCGACGGTTCGGCGGCCCAGTGCACATGCAGATACGAGGCGTGCACCCCGCCGGACACAAAGCCCTCCACCCGCCGCTCGGGGTGCGTCAGCCCCCACGCCGGGTCCGCGCCCGCGCCCGGTTCCAGCACCGTGCGGTGGAACTCATGGCCGCGCACCCGGGTCCCGGCCGCCGCCAGCGCGTTGTCCCGCAGCGCCACCGCCTCGCGGTAGCCGAGGGTGAGCCGTTCGGTCATCCGGGCCTCGGCGGGCAGCACCCCGCACATCGGCTTCCCGTCCAGCGACCGGGAGAGGTAGAGCAGCCCGGCGCATTCGGCCGAGACCGGTGCCCCGGACGCGGCCAGCGCTGCCACCGCCGCGCGCAGCGGCGCGTTCGCCGACAGATCCGGCGCATACATCTCCGGGAAGCCGCCGCCGATCACCAGACCCTGGGCGCCGGGCGGCAGTTGCTCGTCCCGCAGCGGGTCGAAGGGGGCCACCTCGGCGCCCGCCGCGGTCAGCAGCTCGGCGTGCTCGGCGTACGAAAAGGTGAACGCGGCGCCGCCCGCGACGGCGATCAGCGGCTTGTCCGAGGGGGTGGCCCCGGCGGTGGTCCCCGCGGCCGGCGCCGCCTCCGCCGCCGGATCCCAGGGCGCGTCCGGCAGCTCGGGCACCGTACGCGCCAGCGCCAGCAGCGCCGGCAGATCGCAGCCCGCGCGGACCCGCGCGGCCAGCTCGCTCACCGACTCCACCGCCTCGGCCCGCCGTTCGGCGACCGGCACCAGCCCCAGATGACGCGACGGCGTACCGGCCCGCCCGTCACGGCGCAGCGCGCCCAGCACCGGCACCCCGGAGGAGTCCATCGCCTCGCGCAGCAGCTCCTCGTGACGGTCCGAGCCGACCTTGTTGAGGATCACCCCGGCGAGCCGTACCTCCGGGTCCCAGGAGGCGAAGCCGTGCACCAGCGCGGCCACCGACCGGGACTGCGAGGACGCGTCCACCACCAGCACCACCGGCGCCCGCAGCAGCTTGGCCACGTGCGCCGTCGAGGACAGTTCGCCCATCCCGGACGCCCCGTCGAACAGTCCCATCACGCCCTCGACGAGCGCGAGATCGGCGCCGGCCGCGCCGTGCAGGAACAGCGGCGCGATCCGGTCGGGCCCGCACAGATAGGCGTCCAGATTGCGGCCGGGACGGCCGGTGGCCAGCGAGTGATAGCCCGGATCGATGTAGTCGGGTCCCACCTTGTGCGGCGACACCACGAGCCCGGACTCGGCGAACGCCGCCATCAGTCCGGTGGCCACCGTCGTCTTCCCCGCGCCCGAGGACGGTGCGGCGATCACCAGCCGGGGGATCGAACCGCCGCTCATCCCGCGCTCACCGCCGTCACCATTCGATGCCCCGCTGGCCCTTCTGGCCCTCGTCCATCGGGTGCTTGACCTTGGTCATGTCCGTCACCAGATCGGCGAACTCCAGCAGCGGTTCGGGGGCGCCCCGCCCGGTGATGACGACATGCTGTGTACCGGGGCGGTCGCGCAGCGCCGACACCACCTCCTCGGTGTCGATCCAGCCCCACTTCAGCGGGTACGCGAACTCGTCCAGCACCAGCAGCTTGTACGTCTCCGCGGCCAGGTCCCGCTTGACCTGCTCCCAGCCCTCGCGCGCCGCGTCCTCACTGGAGGCGATGTCGCGCTGCACCCAGGACCAGCCCTCGCCCATCTTGTGCCAGGCGACGGTGCCGCCCTCGCCGGAGTCACCGAGCACCTTCAGCGCCCGCTCCTCGCCGACCTTCCACTTCGCGGACTTCACGAACTGGAACACCCCGACCGGCCAGCCCTGGTTCCAGGCGCGCAGCGCCAGCCCGAAGGCGGCGGTGGACTTGCCCTTGCCCTGGCCGGTGTGGACGAACACCAGCGGGCGGTTGCGGCGCTGGCGGGTGGTGAGCCCGTCGTTCGGTACGACGGACGGCTGTCCCTGCGGCATTACGCGGCCTTCCTGTTGCCTTGCACGGTCCGTACGAGCGCGGAGACGCTGTCCGCGCGCAGCTCGTCGAGGGTGATGGCGGTGCCCTGCAGCTCACGGGCCAGCTCGCCCGCGAGACCCAGCCGCACCGGACCCGCCTCGCAGTCCACGACCACCGAGGCGGTGCCCTCACCCGCCAGCAGCCGGGCCGCGCGGGTGGCCCGTACGACGGGCTCCGGGCCGCCGGTCGCCCGTCCGTCGGTGACGACCACCAGCAGCGGCCGCCGCGAGGCATCCCGCATCCGCTCCACCCGCAGCACCTCATGGGCCCTCAGCAGCCCCTCCGACAGCGGCGTACGGCCGCCCGTCGGCAGCTGCTCCAGCCGCGCCGCGCCCGCCTCGACCGAGGACGTCGGGGGCAGCGCCAGCTCGGCGCCGGTGCCACGGAAGGTGATCATGCCGATCTTGTCGCGCCGCTGATAGGCGTCCAGCAGCAGCGAGAGCACCGCGCCCTTGACCGCGCTCATCCGCTTCCGCGCCGCCATCGACCCGGACGCGTCCACGACGAACAGGACCAGATTGCCCTCCCGCCCCTCGCGTACCGCCTCGCGCAGATCGTCCCGGCGCACCACCAGACCCCGCCCGTGGCGGCCGCGCGCCCGCTGGTGCGGAGCCGCGGCCTGCACCGTCGCCGCCAGATGCAGCTTGCCCAGGGTGCCGTGCGGGCGCCGCGCCCCGGTCGTCCGGCCGTGTGCGGTCCGCGCCCGCGACCGGCGGCCGTCCGCGCCCTCGCCCAGGCCCGGCACATCCAGCCGCCGGGTACGGAACGGCTCGGTGGCGCCGACCGCGGCCTTCTCGCCGCCCGCGGCAGGGGTGCCCTCCTGGGCCTGCTCCGGGGCCGCGGGCTGTTCCCGGGGCTGCTCGGGGGCCTCGGGAGCCGGGGGCGCCTCCCCCTCCTGCTGGTGCGGGAGTTCGGGGCTCTGCGTCAGGGGCGGCTCCTGCGGCCCGCCGTCCGCGCCGTCCTGCGGTGGCTGTCCGCCGCCGTCCGGCCCGCCCCCGTCGGGGCCGCCGTCCGGCCCGTCCGGGTCCGGATCGTCCTCGCCGTCCGTGCCCTCGTCCGCCCCGCCGAACTCCTCCAGCGTCTGGTCGAGCTTGTCCTCGTCCAGGCCGGGCGCGTCGAAGGGATTACGGCGCCGGCGGTGCGGCAGCGCCAGCAGCGCCGCCTGACGTACGTCCTCCTCCAGGACAGCGGTCCGCCCCGCCCACGCGGCCAGCGCCGTGGCGGTGCGCGCCATCACGATGTCCGCGCGCATTCCGTCCACCTCGAACGCCGCGCAGGTCGCCGCGATCTGCCGCAGCGGCGCATCGCCCAGCGTCACGTCCGGCAGCAACTCCCGTGCCGCGGTGATGCGGTGGCGCAGCTCGTCCTCCTCGGCCGCCCAGCGTGCCGCGAAGCCGGCCGGGTCGGCGTCGTACGCCAGCCGGCGCCGGACCACCGCCACCCGCTGGTCGGGCTCGCGTGAGGCGGCGACCTCGACCGTGAGTCCGAAGCGGTCCAGCAGCTGCGGCCGCAGCTCGCCCTCCTCGGGGTTCATGGTGCCGACGAGCAGGAAGCGGGCCGCATGCCGCACGGACACGCCCTCGCGCTCCACGTACGAGGCGCCCATGGCGGCCGCGTCCAGCAGCAGGTCCACCAGGTGGTCGTGGAGGAGGTTGACCTCGTCGACGTAGAGGATGCCGCGGTGCGCATCCGCCAGCAGGCCCGGCTCGAAGGCCTTCACGCCCTCCGACAGCGCCCGCTCGATGTCCAGCGCGCCGACGAGCCGGTCCTCCGAGGCGCCGACGGGCAGTTCGACCATCCGCGTCGGGCGGTCCTCGACGGCACCCGCCTCGTGCGGCCCGTCCGGGCAGCCGGGGTCGGGCGCGTCCGGGGCACAGGCGAAGCGGCAGCCGCTGATCACGTCCACGTGCGGCATCAGCGCCGACAGCGCACGCACGGCGGTGCTCTTGGCGGTGCCCTTCTCCCCGCGGACCAGCACACCGCCCACTGCGGGGCTCACCGCGTTCAGCAGCAGCGCCAGCCGCAGATCGTCCATCCCGACCACCGCGGTGAAGGGGTACTGCTGGGTCGTGTTGTGAGCGGTTGTCATGCTGTGTCGTCCTCCACGTCGTCGGCCGGCCGGATCTTCTGCGTCTGTCGCGGTCCTCCACTGCGTACCCTCATGGCGCCCCCGGAGGCACGAACGGCAGCCCTTCCGGTACGCCCTCCTCGATCAGCCGCAGCAGGGCGCCGGTGTCCGCGTGCTCCTCGATCAGATCGCCCAGCCGGTCCAGCTGCTCCTCGCGCAGGGTGGCGAAGCTGGTGCCGGGGGCCGGTACGAAGGCCCGGCCCGCGTCCACCGCGACCCGCCGCAGGAAGGCCCGCCGGAAGCCGTCGCTCTCCAGCGAGCCGTGCCAGTGCGTGCCCCATACGGAGCCGGTTCGGCACCCGTCCAGGAACTCCTCGTCCCCGCCGGTCACTTCGGCGACCCCGTGGTGGATCTCGTAGCCCGCCACCGGCTCGCCCAGCGCCTCGCCGACCGGCCGCGCCAGGGTCTTCTCCGCCGCGAACCGCACGCGTACGGGCAGCAGCCCCAGCCCGTCGACCGCGCCCGCCTTCGACTCGACGTCGTCCTCGATGCGCTCGCCCAGCATCTGGAAGCCGCCGCAGATGCCCAGCACCGGGCGGCCCTCGGCGGCCCGCCGGGCGACCGCGTCCGCCAGCCCGCGCTCGCGCAGCCACTGCAGCGCCCGGACCGTGCCGCGGGTCCCCGGCAGCACCACCAGGTCCGCATCGGCCAGCTCCTCGGCCCGGTCCACGAACCGCACCACCACGCCCGGCTCCGCGGCGAGCGCGTCCACGTCCGTGAAGTTCGACATCAGCGGCACGGCGGCGACCGCCACCCGCAGCACCTGGGCGCCGTGCGGCGGCGCCACCACGCTCTCGCGCACCGCACCGCGCAGGGACACCCGCAGACCGTCCTCCTCGTCGATGCCCAGACCGTGCGAGAAGGGCAGTACGCCCAGCGTCTGCCGCCCGGTGAGACCGCGCAGCATCTCCAACCCCGGCTCCAGCAGCGTGACATCGCCCCGGAACTTGTTGACGAGATACCCCGCGACCAGCGCCTGGTCCTCCTTGGACAGCAGCGCGGTGGTGCCGAAGAAGGAGGCGAACACCCCGCCGCGGTCGATGTCGCCGACCACCACCACCGGGATCCGGGCGGCCCGCGCAAGGCCCATGTTCACGATGTCGGTCCGCCGCAGATTGATCTCGGCGGGGCTGCCGGCGCCCTCGCAGATCACCGCGTCGTGGGTACGCCGCAGCTCCTGGAGGCAGTCGGTGACCGTGCCGAGCAACTGCTCCTGGCGCCCCGCGTGGTAGCCCCGGGCGCTGAGCTCGCCCACCGGCTTCCCCAGCAGCACCACCTGGCTGCTGCGGTCGCTGCCGGGCTTGAGCAGTACGGGGTTCATCAGCGCGGTCGGCTCCACCCGCGCCGCGGCGGCCTGCATCGCCTGGGCCCGTCCGATCTCAGCGCCCTCGCGCGTGACGAACGAATTCAGCGACATGTTCTGCGCCTTGAACGGCGCCACCCGCACGCCCTGGCGGGCCAGCCAGCGGCAGATGCCCGCCGTCACCACGCTCTTGCCGGCGTCGGACGTCGTACCGGCCACCAACAGGCCACCGCCGACGGCTCCACCGGATGCCTTCAACCGCCCGTTCACCGGGTCCTCCTCATGCGCCGGGACCCCGGCTGTCGTGAGCCGTACGCGCCACCGCACGTGCGGCCCTGCGCGTCACTGCGCCTGCGGCCGGGCGGGTGGGGCGCAACAGGGCCCGCCGTAGCGCGCCGGCCGCCGGCCGCGCCGCCACCGTCGTCACCAGCGCCAGCACGCTCACCCGGCGCGAGAGCCGCACGGCCCGGTCGATGTCGGGCACCGCGACCGGCGGCGCCCCGTCGTTGAGCACCGGACGGTGTTCCACCCGCCCGCCGTACGCCAGCGTGCCGCCCAGCCGGACACCCAGCGCGCCCGCGAACGAGGCCTCCACGGGGCCCGCGTTGGGGCTCGGGTGCGCGCCGCCGTCCGCCCGCCAGGCCCGCAGCGCACCGCGCCGGTCGGGGCCCGCGAGCACGGTGAGCGCGGCGGTCAGCCGGGAGCCGGGCCAGCCGGCGAGGTCGTCGAGCCGGGCCGAGGCCCAGCCGAAGCGGCGGTGGCGCGGCGACTTGTGCCCCACCATCGCGTCCAGGGTGTTCACCGCCCGGAACGCCACCAGGCCGGGCACCCCGCCCAGCGCGCCCCAGACCAGGGCGCCCACCACGGCATCCGAGGTGTTCTCGGCGACCGACTCCACCACCGCGCGGGCCATCTGGGGCCCGTCCAGCGCCTGTGGATCGCGCCCGCACAGATGCGGCAGCCGCTCCCGCGCCACGTCCAGGTCGCCCGCCGTCAGCGCACCGCCGACGGCGCGGGCCTCGCGGCCGAGCGAGGTGCCGCCCAGCACGGCCCAGACCGTCGCCGCGGTCAGCGCGATCCGGGCTCCGCCGCGCAGCGGAGCCGGGGCGGCGGCCCGTACCGCGCGCTGCAGCAGCGCGGCACCGGCGGCGGCACCGCCCGCACACAGCACGGCGTGAGCCGCCCCGTATCCGCGGTGATCGCGCCACAGTCGGCGCTCGACGGCGCCCGCGGCCCGGCCGAAGGCGGCCACCGGATGGCCGCGCCGCGGGTCCGCCGCGATCAGGTCACCGAGGAAGCCGAGGGCCGCGCCGCACGCATATCCCGCGTGTTCGCCGCGCATCGGATCAGACCGCCGCCCTGGCGTGCCGAAGGGGCCCTGCGGCAGCGGGCAGTGGAGATCTCGAAGGGCGGCCGGGCATGGCGGTATGTCCTCACTCAGGGTCCGCGCCCTGGCTCGACGTGACGGCGACAAGAGTCTCCTGGCTCCCGGATCGGCGAGTCCTCCGGCCTTCCAGTCCCTGCGTACGTCATCGGACGTACGCGAGGCGGACCGTGGCCTTCGCTGGAGGAACGCTCCCCGGTGACAGTGGCGGGACCGCGCCGGATTCTCACCGGACTTCCTCATCTGTCGCCGAATGGCTCCGGCAGTCCACCACGCCCCGCGAATGCCCGTCAACTCACCCTTGACCTGCGACGCTGCCCTGTGGCACGCCCTGTGGTGCACGCCACAGCGTGGCAGTCGTGTCACAGACGGTTGCCTGCGCCCCTGATCTCACGTCACTATCTGGTGCACGGCGGCGATGGGGCCGCCGGAAGGGGGCCGGGGGATGACGCAGCGCGCTGACCGCCACGAGATCCGCATCAGGATCACGGGCACGAACAATCCTGAACAGGACATCGAGGACCTCAAGGCGTGGCTGGAGCGCGAGCCGTGGCTGGACCGGCGCCGGCACGACTGGGAGCTGCGGCCACGGCCGGCGGACGAGAGCGACGACGGCCCCCGCGACATGGCCCTCGGTGTCGACGATCTGATCCTGGTCATCGTCGGCGCCGTCGCCGCCGAAGTCACCAAAAGTCTCAGCATCGCCCTGCAGGAGTGGCTGCGACGGCGCCGGGAGGAACGCGACACCGGCGAACGGCCCGCCGTCGCGGTCGGGGGCGGCGACGGGGACCTGCACGCGCTCGGCGACGCGGGGCCGGGCGCCGTGGCCCCCGAACGCCCCGATCCCGGCAGCCCGGCGGACGAGAGCGGCAGCACCGCAGGGGACTGAGCCGGATGTCCGAATACGACGCACGGGGCAAGGTCAACCGGGCGCTGCTGATCTGTGTCGACGACTACCGCACGCTGCGCCCGCTGCCCGCGGTGAAGGACAACGCCCGGAAACTGGAGCAGGCCCTGCTCGCCCCCGGCACCGATCTGTTCACCAAGGGCGAGGTCATCACCTGCCGGCCCCAGGAGCCCTGGGAGGTGGAACAGGCGCTGGACGCGGTCACCCAGGAGGCGCGCGGCCTGCTGCTGGTGTACTTCTCCGGCCACGGCCGGGTGGGCCGCGACGGCGGCAATCTGCAACTCATGGTCGGCGCCTCGGAACGGCGCCACAAGACCGTCTCCTGGCAGGACACGGTGCTGTCCTATGTGGACAACGCGCGGGCCGACCGGATCGTGGTCGTCCTGGAGTGCTGTTACGCCGGCAACGCGAGCGAAGCCTTCTACGCCTGCCGCAAACCCACCTCGCTGCTGATGGCCGCGCAGCCCAACCGCCGTATCTTCAGCGGCGAGGAACCCACCGGAGGCAGCGTCTTCAACCGTGCCCTGGTGCAGATCCTGGAACGGGGCATCCCCGGCAAGCGGTTCGTCACCTTCGAAGACCTCGTCCGGGAACTGCGCGAACAACTGGCCGGTGAGCTGACCCCGATGGGCGACGTCTGGGAGCCGCGCTCGGCGAAGCAGAACACCGTCGACGACGTCGTCCTGTCCTTCGCCACCCCCGAGACCCGCCCCCCGACCCCGCTGCGGATCCGCTTACGCCGCTGGCTGAAGTCGTACTTCCGGCACTGGTTCAGATTTCTGCTGATCCTGGCGATCATCTTCGTACCGGCCACCACGGGCGTCGTCCTGCTCAATCTCCCGAACGGCGAAGCGCCCTGCCCGCCCGCCCTCGAACTGCGGCTGCTCACCGCCCCCGAGGCCGAACCCGCGCTGCGCCAGGCGGCCTTCGACTACGAGATGTCCGAGGCCAACACCCGGCCCCTCAGCGGCGAGGGCGACCTCCCCGACGGCTGCCGGCGCGCCCAGATCACCGTCTACTCCGCCGCCAAGGACCAGGTCGACCAGGGCTTCGCGGCCGCCGACCGCTGGCAGGGCGAGGCCCGCGGCACCGGCAAGGACCGTCCGGGCGACCAGGGCATCGACCCACTCCACCGGCCCGGACCACAGCCCGACATCTGGATCCCGGAATCCACCGCCGACTACTACGAGGCCCGCCGCGGTATGCCCGCCACGGGATCCCCGGCGACCCTGCACTACTCCGCCCCGGTCGCCTACACCCCCCTGGTCGTCGGCATCCCGGCGCGCCGTCGGCTGGACGACGTCGAACCGGCCGCCGCCACCTGGCAGGAGCTGCTCACCGGAACCGACAGCACCCACCACGACCTCAAACTCCTGCGGCCGAGCCCCGTGCTGTCCGGCACCGGTCTGCTGCACACCATCGGCCTCTACCTCGCCCACGACGGCTCGGGCACCGCCGCGCCGGGCGCGCCCGACCTCACCCTGGCCCGGCACGCCGAGGAGCGGCTCTCCGCCCCGGGCAGCCAGTACGCGGGCAGCACCGAACTGCTGTGCTCGCTGCGCCCCGACACGGACGCCGCCGGCTCCGTCGACCGTACGAAGTCCGCGCCCCTGGTGTCGGAGAAGTCCCTCGCCGACTACAACCTCGGCCGCGCCATCGGCAGTTGCCCGGCCCTGGACTCCCCGCTCCCGCTGCGCAACCGGTACGTCGCCTACTACCCGGAGAACGTCCCCGCGCTCGACCACCCCCTGGTCCGCGTCGACTGGCACGGCGCCACGGACGCCACCCCACGGCAGGCCGCCGTGGCGCGCTTTGCGCAGTGGCTGCGTGCCCCGGACGGCGGCGGGCGCACCCTGACCGCGCAGGGCTACCGCGGGGTGCCGGACGGCGGCCCGGGGCGGGACTCACCCCTGCTCGACAGCCACGCGGACGTCAGTCCGCTCGCCTCCACGGTCCCCTTCACCGCCGCCCCGGACCAGGTGTCCCGGGTCCTGGACGGCTACGACAAGGCACAGCGCTCCAGCCAGGTGCTGATCCTCATGGACACCTCCACCTCCATGGCCGAGAGCGGCAAGCTCCCGGTCGCCCTGAGCGCGGCCGCCCGCGCCATGGAGCTGGCCGGCGCACGGCATACCTACGGCCTGTGGACCTTCCCGGACCGCGCACACCCCCAGGACCGTGCCGCGGTACGTGAACTCGTCCCGCTAGGCAGCGCCGACCCCGCCCCGGGCAAGGCCGCGCTGGGCCGGATCGCGGGCAGCCCGAACGGCGAACTGGTCGACCACGGTGCCGCCATGGAGGAGGCACTGACCCGTGCCGTGCGGAAGATGAAGACCTCCTCGGCCACCAACAAGGCCATCGTGCTCATCCTCGATCAGGACGACGGCGCGGGTCCCGGGCGGGCGGCGAGCGTGGAACGCACCCTGAGCGCACTGGTCAAGGAGGGACCCCATGTGCCCATCCTGGCGCTGGTGATGGGCAAATCGGGGTGTGACACCTTCGCCCTCCAGCAACTGGCCGGCGCCTCCCGGGGCCAGTGCGTGCCCAGCGGCCCGCAGGCCGTCGACACGCTGGCCGGGCGGATCGCCTCCATCGGCACGGCCACGAAGGGGGACCGATGACCGCCCCGCGCCCCAGGGCGGCCGCCGCGCTGGTCTGTCTGGCCCTGCTGCCGGCGGTGGGCAGCTGTACGCCGCAGGAGCAGACCCTCCCGGAGCGGGGCGCGATCGTCCTTGCCACCGGCAGCGACCTCAGCAGCTCCGGCATCCGCCAGGATCTGATCCACGCCTGGGAGAAGGAGCACGGCCGCACGGTCCGGATCGTCAGACTCCCGGACACCGCCGACGGCCAGCGCAGCCAGCTGCTGGCGGCGGGCCAGTCCGGCAACGGCGGCTATGACGTGCTCAACCTCGATGTCGCCTGGACCGCGGAGTTCGCCGAGGCGGGCGTGATCCGTCCCTGGGCCACCCGTCTGGACGGCGACTTCCTCGACAGCGTGGCCAAGACGGTGGAGTACGACGGCAAGGTGTGGGGGGTGCCCTTCAACACCGATGCCGGGCTGCTCTATTACCGCAAGGATCTCCTCAAGGAGTACCACCATGCCGTCCCGTCCGACTGGGACGAGTTGAAGAAGACGGCGCAGGAGGTGGCGAGCGCCTACAACCGCAAGGCCGCCGAGGGCACCGGGAGCCACCGGACGAAGCCGCCGACGATGTACGGCATGGTCGCCCAGCTGCGGCCCTACGAAGGGCTGACGGTCAACACCCTGGAGTCGGCCTGGGCCAACGGCGGCGACCCCGACGCCACCAGCTTCACCAAGGGCGAGCAGATCGGTGCGCTCCAGCAGGGCGTCACCGACCTCAAGAGCCGGCTCGACTCGATCATGCCGCACGAGGCCACCACGATGGACGAGACGGAGAGCCGCCGCTGGTTCGCCGACGGCCGCGCCCTGTTCATGCGCAACTGGCCGGTCGAGTACGCCTCGGTCGCCGAGAAGCTCACGCCCGGCGAGCAGTTCGACGTCACCCAGCTGCCGGCCCGCCGCAGCGACGGCAAACGGATGTCCGTACTGGGCGGGCAGAACCTCGCGATCTCGGCCGGCAGCAAGCGCCCGGCCGGGGCCCGGTCCCTGATCGAGGCGCTGACCGGCCCGGGCAGTGAACGCTGTCTGCTGGAGCGGGGGTTCGCGGCGACCCGCGACTCGGCGTACCGGGAGACGGCCGAGGCGCCGCGCTGCCCGCTGCCGCCCGCCGACGCGGAGCGCGGTGAGCACGGCGCCGCGGGGCAGCCGGAGCCGCGGCCCGACACCCGCACCCTGCACGAGGCGCTGCTGGCGGCCGAACCGCGCCCGCGCAGCGCCCACTACCAGACCTTCAGCAAGGTCGTACAGCTCGGGGTGTCCGCCTTCCTCAACGGCCGCGGCGGCACGGCCATCGCCGACCGGCTGGCCCGGGAGGCCGATGACGCGCTCGGCGGGCGGGGCGTCTCACCGACGAGGGGCCCGGCGGACGACGGCTGATGCCGTGGTCCGCGGGGCCCCTCGTCCTGCCCGTTGCCGCTGCCGTCCCCGGTGGGGTCAGGCGGCGACGATCAGATAGATGCCATAGGCCACCGCCGCCGCGCACAGGGCGAAGGCGGTCACCGCGCCGGCCCGCGCACCGGTACCCGGTACGGCGACCGCGACTGCCCCGCCTTCCGGCTGCGGCTTGCGGGCCGTACCGACGATGCCGACGGTGAACAGGCCCACGATCCCGACCGTCACCGCGAGGGTGACGCCGAAGACCTGGCCGAGAGCTGCCCAATCGATGCTCATGGTGATCCTTAGGTGATGACAGCTAGCGGGAGACCGTCGTGGCCTTGGTGCGCCGGGCGGGGGTGGTGGGTGTGGTGGTGTCGGTGCCGGATGCCGGGACCGGCACCTCGGCGGTTTCCGGGACCTCGGCGGTTTCCGGGGCGTCGGTGGCTTCCGGGATGTCGGCCACCGGCGCCGGCTGGCCTGCCGGGGGAGGGGAGACGGTGCGCAGCGCGGCGGTCACCACGCCCACCGGCTCCGCGGCCGAGCCTTCGTTGACATTGGTGTGGTCGATCGGCTTGCGCCGGGAGGCGGCCCAGATCGCGCCGCAGATGCCCAGCGCGAGGACGGCCACCGCCGTCACGCCCCAGCTGCCCTGACCGGCGAGGAACGCGGCGCCCGCCGCGACCAGACCCGCGGCCGGCAGCGTCAGGCCCCAGGCGAGGACCATCCGGCCGGCCGTGGACCAGCGCACCACGCCGCCCTTGCGGCCCAGGCCCGAGCCCATCACGGAGCCGGAGCAGACCTGGGTGGTGGAGAGCGCGAAGCCCAGGTGGGAGGAGGCCAGGATGGTGGCCGCGGCGCCGGTCTGGGCGGCGAAGCCCTGCGGCGGCTGGATGTCGGTGATGCCCTTGCCCATCGTGCGGATGATCCGCCAGCCGCCCAGGTACGTACCGAGCGCAATGGCGAGACCGGCCGAGGCGATGACCCACAGCGGCGGGTCGGCGTGCGGGGCGACCACTCCGCCGGTGATCAGCGCGAGCGTGATCACACCCATCGTCTTCTGGGCGTCATTGGTGCCATGGGCGAGGGAGACCAGGGCGGCGGAGGCGATCTGGCCCGCGCGGTAGCCCTTGGCGGTGTCCGCCTCGTCGCGGTTGCGGGTCAGCCGGTAGGTGAGCCGGGTCGCCGCCATCGCGGCCAGGCCCGCGACGATCGGGGCGGCCACCGCCGGGATCAGAACCTTCATCACGACGGCGTCGCCGTGCACCCCGTTGGTGCCGACGGACACCAGGGTCGCGCCGATCAGACCGCCGAACAGAGCGTGGGAGGAGCTGGAGGGGAGCCCCGCGAGCCAGGTCAGCAGGTTCCAGACGATTGCGCCGACCAGGCCGGCGAAGATCACTTCAGGTCTGATGCCGGCGCTCTCGTCGATGATTCCGCCCGAGATGGTCTTGGCCACCTCCACGGAGAGAAACGCACCGACGAGGTTGAGCCCTGCCGACATCGCCACCGCGGTCTTGGGTCGCAATGCCCCGGTGGAGATGGTGGTGGCCATTGCATTGGCCGTGTCGTGGAAGCCGTTCGTAAAGTCGAACACCAAGGCCGTGACGATCACGATCCCGATGAGAAGCGTGATGTGTTCCATTCACCCAGGCAATCAGTTCGAAGGTCAGTGTCGCTGGGACCGTACGGAGAGTGGGTGAACGGAAAGTGAACTGGGACGGGCGCGGTGGTGACACCCCCGCACTGTTCACGCGGAGGTGTCTCCGGCGTCACTTCCGCCTCACCTGTTGGCGAACTTGATGAGCTGCGCGGCGAGTCGTTCCGGCGGTTTTGCCGGCGCGGCAACTCCTCGACGACGTTAACGGAGGAGCAACGCGCGAAGGCCCACCCCCGGCCAATTCTCAGCAGTGGCGCAAATATCCCTATATGGCGGATATCGTCCGTACGGGCCCCCGGCGTACTGTGCCCCGGCCTGCTCGTACGGTGTCGCGCACCGCATCCGCATTTCGCCGCACCGCGCCGGAGGACCCATGAAGGACCACGCCGACCGCCTCGCCGAAGCCTGGGGCGAACTGGTCGCCACCGCCCGCAGGACCGTGGCCGAGGGACTGGTCGTCGGCACCTCGGGCAATGTCTCACGCCGTATCAGGGACCTGGTCCTGGTCACCCCCAGCGGCGTCCCCTACGACCGGCTCGGGCCAGGCGACACCACCGCGGTCGACCTCGAAGGGCGCCAGATCCTCGGGAAGCTCCGGCCGACCAGCGAGGTCCCGATGCACCTGGCGGTCTACCGCAGCACCACGGCCACCGCCGTCGTCCACACCCACGCCCCGTACGCCACCGCCGTCTCCACCCTCGTCACCGAACTCCCCCCGGTCCACTACATGACCGCGGCGCTCGGCGGCCCCGTACGCGTCGCCCCCTACGCCCTGTACGGCAGCGACGAGCTCGCCGCGCACATGCTCGACGCACTCCGCGACCGCACCGGCTGCCTGCTGCAGAACCACGGCACCCTCACCCACGGCGACAGCCTCGACCAGGCGCTGGACCGCACCGCCCAGCTGGAGTGGATGTGCCGGGTCTGGCTGACCGCGAGTTCCGTGCCGGGCCACACGCCGAGCCTGTTGTCGGCCGGGCAGCTCGACGCGGCCGCCGCCCGGCTGCAGGGCTACGGACAGCAGGGCTGAGCGCCCGTCGTGGCGGGCGGCCCGGCACCCGGCGGGCGGCCCGCCACTCACCCGACCGACTGCGCCAGGTGGCCGCCTCCGGCACCGCTGCGCACACTGATGGGGTGCGCCTGGTTACCGCGGCGGCCGTGGCCGCCACCACCGTGATCGGTGCCGGGGCGGCCGCCGTGGCGGTCGGCCGGTACGCCAGCGACATTGCCCTGAAACCGTCGCCCGACGACCCCTTCCCGGGCGACCCCCGTCTCACCGTGCACTCCGCCACCGAGGACCGCATCGCCCTCACCCGCAGTCTGGCGTCCCTGCGGCCCGGCACCTACGGGCTCACCGGCTCCGGCTGCCATGCGGTGGTGGGCGACGTCATCCACGGGATCCCGCACCCCGCCGACGCGGTGGTGCGGCGCCTGGTGCGGGTCACCCACGGCATCCTCAAGCCGGGCAACCGGATGCGGCTCACCCCGCAGGTGCACCTCGGCAACCCCCGTGACGCCCTCGGCCTGGACTGCGCCGACGTCGACATCCCCGGCGAACTCGGCGCCCTCCCGGCGTGGTTCCTCCCGGGCGTACGCGACACCTGGGTCATCACCAGCCACGGACTGGGCACCACCCGCGAACACCCCATGGTGGTGATGCCGTTCCTGCACCGCCATCGGTTGCCCGTCCTCGACCTGGCCTATCGCAACGACATCGGCGCCCCGCGCACCGCCGACGGCATCAACCACCTCGGCGACACCGAGTGGCGTGACCTCGACGCCGCGATCCGCTACGCGGTCCGCTACGGCGCCCAGGACGTCGTCCTCCACGGCTGGTCCACCGGCGCGACCATGGCGCTGCGCGCCGCCGCCCACTCCGCGCTGCGCGCCCGCATCAGCGGTCTGATCCTGGACTCCCCGGTCCTCGACCGCAGCGCCACGATCCGTGCGCTGGCCGCCGCCCGGCGGGTCCCGCGAGCCCTGCTGCCGCTGGTCGTACGCGCCGCCGAGGGCTCCACGGGGATGCCCGTCGACCGGCCCGCCGCCGCCGTCGACCCGGACGGGCTGAACGTCCCGATCCTGCTCTTCCACGGGCCGGACGACATCATCGCCCCCTGGTCGGCCTCCCGCTCCCTCGCCGCCCGGCGACCCGACCTGATCACCTTTCAGCCGGTCCCGCACGCACCGCACGCCGCGATGTGGAACGCCGATCCGCCGAGCTACGAAGAGGCACTGCGGCGCTTCCTCACCCCGCTCATGTGACCCCCGCTCCGGGCAGGCCCGGCCCGGAGCGGAGCCGGGCACCGGTCCCTGCCGGGCCGCCGCCGCCCCCTGCCGGGAGCCGCCGCCCCGATGACGCCAGGGCGTACGGGAAGACAACTCCCCCCATCAGGGACGGGTCGCCGGGATGACATGCCCCCGGCAGATCGCAAGCAGGGTTCCGATTGGGCTTTCGGGCCGACAGCGGCAACACTGCTCCTGTGACGTCCCGTACCCCGCGCGACTCCCGGCTCCGACTCGTACCCCGTCAACCGGTTGCGGCCGCCCGCCGGGCGGTGACAACCCGGACCAAGCGCCCGGCGCCCCGCCCGCCCGAGGGCACGCCGCCGCCCGCGGAACTGGCCCGGCAGGCCCGCGCCGTGCTGGCCGGCGCGGCCCGCCTGGCCCGCTGGGCCGACGGCGCCGCGCTGCGCGCCGGCCCGGACGGAGCGCTGCCGAAGGCCGTGGCGGAACGCGCCGCCGAGGCGCTGGGCCTGACGCCGCAGCAGGTCCGCACCGACTGGGACCGGGCCCGGCTCGCCGGCCTCGTCGAGCTCCATGGCGGCCTCGCCCGCCCCGGCTGGCGGCTGCGCGCCTGGGACCGCGACGACACCGCCGTGCTGCGCGGCTGGGTCGCCCTCTTCGACGCCTGGTCGCTGGCCCGCCCCGCGCCGGCCGCGGCCGGCCCCGCGATAGTCGCCGAAGTCGTCGAGGCGCTGCCGCAGTTGCTGTCCCTGCTGCATCTGTCGGCCGGGCCCGTCCGGCTGCCGGTGCTGCTCGACATGCTGGACCAGCGCGTCGCCGAGCTGCGTACGGAACGCTGCGAGGTCCCGTACGGCCAGGACCCGGCCCCGGGCAGCGACGACGATGCCGCGGTGGCGGCCGACGACGCCGCGGGGGCGTCGCTGGCCGAGCTGCTGCGCTGGGCGCTGGACGCCCTGCTGACCGTCGGCGCGCTGGTGCCTGCGAACGGTGCGTACGACGGCGTCCACGAGGTTCCCCACGACGCGTCCGAGGCGCAGCTGACGCCGCTCGGCAACTGGTCGGTGTGGGTCAAGCTGGAGCAGATCTGTGTCGCCGCGCAGAGCCCGGCCGGCCATATCGAACAGTCCGCCGAGGCGATGCTCCGCGGCTGTGCCCGGCTCACCCCCGGACCGGCCCGTGCCGAATACCGCGCCTGGCTCGCCGCCCGCTCCGTCGGCTCGGCCGTCGAGGAGCTGCTGACCGTGGCCCGCGGTGAGGACGCCTTGCTGCGCGGTCTCGCCTTCGAGGCGCTGCGGGCGGTCGGCGCCCCGGCCGAGCCCGCCGTACGCGCCGCGGCCGACGAGCCGGGGCTGCGGCCGTACGCCCTGCTGTGGCTGGTCGAGCACGAGGGCGGCGACCCGGAGACCGCCCCCGATGTGCTCACCCGTGAGGAGTCGACCTGGCTGTGGGTGGACACCGCGGCGGCCGTCGCCGACCACGGCGAGACCCAACTGCTGGTGCGGCACCTGGACTCGGCGGTCCAGGGCTCGGTGCCGCGCCTCCTGCAGGAGGTGCGCGCCATCGGGCACCCCCGCACCGTCCAGGTGCTGGTGGCGCTGGCCGCGGCGCACCCCGACCCGGCGCTCGCCAAGGCCGTACGGCGCGCGGCGTTCCAGGTCCACACGGGCGGCGTCTGAGCGCCGCGGCGGGCGGCCGGTGACACTACTCCCCGCGGCGCGGCCCGAGGCGTCCCGGTGAGACCTGCCTCACAGTCTCGCGGCGGGGCCCGACCAGGCGTCCGGCCCGCCCGCCGCAGCTCGGTGCGCCGCGACGCGGGCCGGTGCGAACGGGCGGCCGCACGGCGCACCCCGCGGGGGCCGCGCCTCCGGCCGTCGCCCGGAAAAGTATTTGCACGCGGCCGTTAGACTGCCTCCCATGGCAGTTCTCCCTCGGGTTCATTAGACGGCGCAGCCCGCTCTCGGACCGTCCGTCCATTCCGCCGTCTTCCTGCCCTGGAGCCTTTTCCGTGATCACCGCCTCCGGCCTTGAGCTGCGCGCCGGCGCCCGCATCCTCATCGAGTCCGCTTCCTTCCGTATCGCCAAGGGCGACCGCATCGGCCTGGTCGGCCGTAACGGCGCCGGCAAGACGACCCTCACCAAGGTGCTGGCGGGCGAGGGCATCCCCGCCTCCGGCACGGTCACCCGCGGCGGCGAGGTCGGCTATCTGCCGCAGGACCCGCGCACCGGCGACCTCGACGTGCTGGCCCGCGACCGCGTCCTGTCCGCCCGCGACCTCGACACCGTGCTGCGCAAGATGCGCGAGAACGAGGACCGGATGGCCAACGGCAAGGGCGCCACCCGCGACAAGGCGATGAAGAAGTACGAGCGCCTGGAGACCGAGTTCCTGACCAAGGGCGGGTACGCCGCCGAGGCGGAGGCCGCGACCATCGCCGCCAGCCTCGGACTGCCCGACCGCATCCTCGGCCAGCCGCTGCACACCCTCTCCGGCGGTCAGCGGCGCCGCGTCGAGCTGGCCCGGATCCTGTTCTCGGACTCCGACACCCTGCTGCTCGACGAGCCGACCAACCACCTCGACGCCGACTCCATCGTCTGGCTGCGCGACTACCTCAAGACCTACCGCGGCGGCTTCATCGTCATCTCCCACGACGTCGACCTGGTCGAGACCGTGGTCAACAAGGTGTTCTACCTCGACGCCAACCGCTCCCAGATCGACATCTACAACATGGGCTGGAAGCTCTACCAGCAACAGCGCGAGGCCGACGAGAAGCGCCGCAAGCGCGAGCGCGCGAACGCCGAGAAGAAGGCCGCGGCGCTCAACACCCAGGCCGACAAGATGCGGGCCAAGGCCACCAAGACCGTCGCCGCCCAGAACATGGCCAAGCGCGCCGACAAGCTGCTCGCCGGCCTGGAGGCGGTGCGCGCCTCCGACAAGGTCGCCAAGCTGCGCTTCCCGGACCCGGCGCCGTGCGGCAAGACCCCGCTCACCGCCGAGGGCCTGTCGAAGTCCTACGGCTCCCTGGAGATCTTCACCGACGTCGATCTGGCCATCGACAAGGGCTCCCGGGTCGTCATCCTCGGTCTGAACGGTGCCGGCAAGACCACCCTGCTGAGGCTGCTGGCCGGTGTCGAGACACCGGACACCGGCGAGGTCCGCCCCGGGCACGGCCTCAAGCTCGGCTACTACGCCCAGGAGCACGAGACCCTGGACCCGGACCGCACCGTCCTGGAGAACATGCGCTCGGCCGCCCCGGACATGGACCTGGTCGCCATCCGTAAGACGCTGGGCTCCTTCCTCTTCTCCGGGGACGACGTCGACAAGCCCGCCGGGGTGCTCTCCGGAGGCGAGAAGACCCGGCTCGCCCTGGCGACGCTGGTGGTCTCCTCCGCCAATGTGCTGCTGCTCGACGAGCCCACCAACAACCTCGACCCGGCCAGCCGCGAGGAGATCCTCGGCGCGCTGCACACCTTCACGGGCGCCGTGGTCCTGGTCTCCCACGACGAGGGAGCGGTGGACGCGCTGGAGCCGGAGCGCATCATCCTGCTGCCCGACGGCGTCGAGGACCTGTGGGGCCAGGACTACGCGGACCTGGTCGCGCTGGCCTGATCACGGCGGATGGATCATGCCGTATGGATCATTCGGCCGATGTGTGATCCATCATCTGAGTGAGAACGGCTCGTACACCGGCGAGCCTGCGGCATACGGCCGGGCCCTTGGGGCCCGGCCGTCGCCATTTCGGCGGCACACCACCTGACCTGCCCCTTCTCGCGCAAAGCCGGGCGCGAGCGGCCTTCCGCGAGGGCGGAATGTGAGATTCCGGCCCGCGAGAGCGGGCGCCGGACGGCAAAGGATGTCGTACTGACCTTGCGGAATGGGTGGCCAGGAAGCCGGGGAGGGGTGATCATGAGAGTCCAGAGCGCACTTCCCACGAGGAGGCACGGGTGGCCGAGACTCTGAAGAAGGGCAGCCGGGTAACCGGCGCCGCGCGCGAGAAGCTCGCGGCAGACCTGAAGAAGAAGTACGACTCCGGTGCGAGCATCCGGGCGCTGGCCGAGGAAACCGGCCGCTCCTACGGATTCGTGCACCGGATGCTCAGCGAATCCGGTGTGGTCCTGCGCGGTCGCGGCGGAGCCACGAGGGGCAAGAAGGCCGCATCGGCCTGACGGCTGCGACTCCGGGTGCAGCGGTGTCCCCCCGGTCGGCCGAGCAGTCGGCCGGGAGGTTACCGTTCAGTCACTTACGCACGCAGGTGCGGCTGGCTGACTCGGAGGCGCTCATGACTCTGCTCGACAAGGACGGTGTGCGACTCACCGTTGACGGTGCGATCGCCACGGTGACCCTGGCCAACGCAGCGAAGCGCAATGCGCAGTCGCCGGCCATGTGGCGGGCGCTCGCCGAGGCGGGTTCGCTGCTGCCGGGGACTGTGCGGGTCGCGGTGCTGCGTGGTGAGGGCCAGTCCTTCTCCGCGGGCCTCGACCGTCAGGCGTTCACGCCCGAAGGCTTCGACGGCGAGCCGTCGTTCATCGATCTGGCGCGCGGCACGGACAGTGACCTCGATGCCACGATCGCCGAGTACCAGGAAGCGTTCACCTGGTGGCGGCGCAACGACCTGGTGTCCATCGCCGCCGTGCAGGGGCATGCCATCGGCGCGGGCTTCCAGCTCGCCCTGGCCTGCGATCTGCGGGTGGTCGCGCCGGACGTCCAGTTCGCCATGCGCGAGACCAGCCTGGGACTCGTACCGGACCTGACCGGTACCCACCCCCTGGTCGGGCTGGTGGGCTACGCCCGGGCGCTGGAGATCTGCGCCACCGGGCGCTTCGTGCATGCCGAGGAGGCCGAGCGGACCGGCCTCGCCAACCTCGTGGTGCCCGCGGACGAACTCGATGCCACCGTCGCCGACTTGGCCGCCGCGCTCACCGCCGCGCCGCGGGACGCCGTCATCGAGACCAAGACCCTGCTGGCCGGCGCCGCGGGCCGTACGTACGAGGAGCAGCGCAGCGCCGAACGGGCCGCGCAGGCGCGCCGACTGCGGGATCTCGCGGGCGTGGGGGAGTAGCCCCGCCGTACCCCGGCACTGACGGGCGGCCCCGGCCGGGCACGCCCGTCAGTCCTCTTCCACGGCGGTGACCAGCACGGCAACCGTCGACGGCGCCGCCGGCGTGGCCGCCACCGCCCGCCGCACGGCGCAGGAGACATCCAGGGCCCGGTAGCCGGGCGCGGTCGCCAGCTGGATCAGCACATGTCCGTCGGTGAACCGCACCGGGCGGGACGGTCCGCCGAGCACCGGTGCCAGCCGGGCCACGCCCGGCACGCTCCGCGCGACGGCGGTGACCCCCGCCGGGCCCTCCTGTGTCGCACCGGTCCGGTCATCGGCCACGGGGACGGCGGGCGGCGGCTCCGTACGGCCGGCGGGCGGCGCTTCCGGTGCCTCGTCCGCTTCCAGCAGCCCGCTGACCTGCAGATCCACCACGCCCACCACCAGCCCCAGGGCCCGGACCGCCGCCTCCAGCAGCGCGGTGCGCACCTGGTCGGCGACGGTGGGCAGCGGGCGGTCGGCGACCGCGGCGAAGTCCGCCTCGATCCGCAGCGGGCCGGGCGGCAGGGCGCTCGGCGGGGCCGGCACCGCGGGCTCCGGGGCGTGGCCCGGGTCGGCGACGGACAGTCGCAGCGTGCCGATGCGTACTCCGGCCGGCGTCCCGGCGGCCGCCCGCAGCGCCCCGATTGCCGCCCGCTCGGTGATCCATGACCCGTCGGCGGGCCCGCCGAGCGGCAGCACCCGGCCGATCCCGAGCTGCGCCCGCACCGTCTGCGCCAACTGGTTCGCGGCCACCGCGTCACCCCTTTCCCGGCAGGTCCCGGACCTGTTCCCGGACACGTCCCGGACAACTCCCCAGCCTGCCGCAGACCGGTCCGTACGGCAGGGCGGTGTGCCGGACGGCGCCGAGGGGAACACTCCGCTGCCGCATCCCCGGAGCGGTCCGGGGAGACCGGACCTACTGTGGGCAACGGAGCGGGCGGACCGCTTCTCCCCGCAGAAGGGACGTACGGAGATGAGCGAGAGCCAGCAGCAGGCGGAGGGGCCCCGGACTCCTGCCCGACGAGGTGGCGGCGACCCCGCGACCCGTGGGCGGACCACCATCGCCGACGGTGTGGTGGAGAAGATCGCCGGCCTGGCGGCGCGGGACGTTCTCGGTGTGCATGCCATGGGCAGCGGCCTCGCCCGTACGCTCGGCGCCGTACGTGACCGGGTGCCCGGTGGTGGCAGGTCCGCGACCGCGACCCGTGGGGTCAAGGCCGAGGTCGGCGAGGTGCAGACCGCACTGGATCTGGAGATCGTGGTCGACTACGGCGTCTCCATCGCCGATGTCGCGCGCTCGGTCCGGGAGAACGTCATCTCCGCCGTGGAGCGGATGACGGGCCTGGAGGTCGTCGAGGTCAATATCGCGGTCAGCGACGTCAAGCTGCCCGACGAGGAAGACGAAGAAGAGGGATCGGAGCCACGGCTCCAATAGCCGGGCCCGTCCGGAGCGGCAGCGAAGGAGCGCACGATGAGCATGGCCGTGGTCGGCCTCTTGGCCGGTATGGCGCTGGGCTTCGCCGGATACTTCGGCGGCTTCGGCGCCTTCGTGCTGGTGGCGGCACTGGGCGCCCTCGGCTTCGTGGCCGGCAGATTCCTCGACGGGGATCTGCAGGCCGGCGATTTCTTCCGTCCGCGCAGCGGCGACCGCGACGACCGGCGGCGGTGAAGCCGGGTGGCAACGGTGTCCCCGGCCGCCGCTGCCGCCGTACCGGCGGGTGAGCGGGGCGCGACCGGAATCGCGGACCGGGTGGTGGCGAAGATCGCCGCGCAGGCGGCCCGGGAGGCGCTGCGCGGGGAGTCCCCGCAGGCCCCCACCAGCGCCCATGCGACGGTGACCGTTCACCGGCGCGAGGACCGCCGGCACTTCGGCGAGGCGCGGGTGCGGATCGCCGTGGAGCTGGGCTACCCCTCCGACATCGGTGCCCAGTGCCGGGTGGTGCGCCGTCATGTCGCCGAGCGGGTAACGGCGTTGGCGAGCATGGAGGTGCCCGAGGTCGCCGTGGAGGTCGAGCGTCTGCACTCCCCGCTGCTGGAGGGTACGGGCCGCGGGAGGGTGCGATGAGCGACGACGGAGCCGAGCAGCCGGACACCCGGCGGCTGCCCACCCTCGACAAAACGCCGGAGCCGGCCGATACGACCGGGTCCGCCCCGGACGCGGCCGCGACGGGCACCGCGGACGACGGCCGGACCGGTCGCTTCTGGTCGGCCCGCCGGGTGCCGGCCGCCGTGGTCGCGCTGGTGCTGCTGGCCGCCGGCGGGCTGTTGCTCTACGACGTGGTCACGGTGCGCGCCCACCGCCCGGCGATGGCCTGGCGCCGGCGGCTCGCCCGCGAACTGGCCACCCGTCACCTCGACAACCCCTGGGTGCTGGCCGCCGCCGCGATCGCCGTGGTGCTCGGTATCTGGCTGATCGTGCTGGCCGTCACGCCCGGACTGCGCCAGGTGCTGCCGATGCGGCGGACGGCGCCGGACATCCGTGCCGGGCTGGACCGGGCGGCCGCCGCGCTGGTGCTGCGCGACCGCGCCATGGAGGTCGCCGGCGTCCAGTCCGTACGGATGAAGGTCAGCCGCCACAAGGCCAAGGCGCACGCCGTCTCCCACTTCCGCGAGCTGGACGAGGTCCGCGCCGACCTCGATGCCGCGCTGGGCGAGGGCCTGCGGCAACTGGGGCTGGCGCACCGGCTCGGCCTGCGTGTGGATGTCCGGCGCCCGAAGAAGAGGTGAGCGAGCGATGCGCAGGGTCAGCAGAGCGATCAACCGGGTACTCCTCGGCGTCACCGGCGTGGTGCTGCTCGGCACCGGTGGCCTGGTGCTGCTCGGCGGCCTCGGCCTGCCCGCGAAATGGCATCTCCACCTGCCCGCCCACTGGCCCTGGTCCCGCCCCGACGACGTACTGCTCTCCGCGCATCAGCGCACCCGCTGGACCGGCCAGGGCTGGTGGTGGCCCGTCGTGATCGCCGCCCTGGCCGTCTTCGTGCTGCTGATGCTGTGGTGGCTGCTGTCCCAGCTGCGGCGGCACCGGGTGAACGAGATCCTCGTCGACAGCGGCGACGGCGAGGGCGCCACGCTGCGCGGCCGGGCGCTGGAGGGCGTCCTCGCGGCCGAATCGGAGTCGCTGGAAGGCGTCGACCGGGCCGGCGTGCTGCTGACCGGGCGCCGGAGCGAACCGCGGGTCCGGGCCCTGCTGGCCCTCGCCCCGCACGCCGACCCGGAGACCGTGGTCCGGCGCCTGTCGGACGAGGCGGTGGCCCACGCCCGCCGCTCGGCCGGGCTCGACCGGCTGCCGGCGGACGTCCGGCTGCGTGCGGTCAAGCACCGGCCCGAGCGGGTCAGTTAGGGCCGGTCCGCGGTTCCTCGCGGGCTCCCCGTCAGAAGCCGTGCAGGGCCCCGCCGTCCACCGGCACCATCA
This sequence comes from Streptomyces sp. NPDC054786, assembly GCF_053611685.1. Lineage (NCBI taxonomy): Bacteria > Bacillati > Actinomycetota > Actinomycetes > Kitasatosporales > Streptomycetaceae > Streptomyces > Streptomyces sp. NPDC054786. The sequence continues at coordinate 83,362 of NZ_JBSHAW010000032.1, forward strand.
CCCCGGTGACATACGACGCGGCCGGCGACAGCAGGAATGCCGCGGCCCGGCCGAACTCCTCCGGCTTGCCGTAGCGGCCCAGCGGGATCGAAGCGGAGTTACGGGCGCGGGTGCCCTCCGGGTCGCCGGAGAGCGCGTCGAGCTGGGTCATCCGGTCGGTGGCGATCCGGCCGGGCAGTACGCCGAGGACACGGATGCCGCGCGGGCCCAGCTCGTTGGCGAGTGACTTGGCGAAGCCGGCGAGACCGGGGCGGAGCCCGTTGGAGATGGTCAGTCCGGGGATCGGCTCATGCACCGAGCCGGACAGCACGAAGCCGATCACGCCGCCCTCGGTCAGCTCGGCGGCGGCCGTGCGGGCCAGCCGTACCGCGCCGAGGAACACCGACTCGAAGGCCTGCCGCCACTGTTCGTCGGTGTTGTCGAGAGCGCTGCCGGGCGGCGGGCCGCCCACGCTGATGAGCACGCCGTCCAGGCGGCCGAAGCGTTCCCGGGCCGCGGCCACCAGACGGTCGGGGGTCTCCGGGCCGGCGTTGTCGGCCGCCACCCCCAGGGCGCGCTCGCCGAGCGAGGCGGCGGCCGCGGCAGCGCTCTCCTCGGTGCGTCCGGTGATCACGACGTTGGCGCCGTCGGCGACCAGTTCACGGGCGGTGGCGAAGCCCAGGCCGCGGGTCGCCCCGGTGACGAGGTATGTCCGGTCGGTGAGTCCAAGATCCATGGCCCTAGTCTGCCTCGGCCCCCTCCTGCAGACCGAAGGCGGTCCCCACCAGGCCGATGTGGCTGAACGCCTGCGGGTAGTTGCCCAGCTGGCGGCCGGTGGCCGGGTCGTACTCCTCGGAGAGCAGCCCCACATCGTTGCGCAGGTCCAGCAGCCGCTCGAACATCTTCCGGGCCTCGTGCCGCCGGCCGCTCAGCCGCAGCGCGTCCGCGAGCCAGAACGAGCAGACCAGGAACGTGCCCTCGTCACCCGGCAGCCCGTCGACCGAACCGCCCTCGGTGCTGTAACGCCGCACCAGCCCGTCGTGCGTCAGTTCGCGGCGCACGGTGTCGATGGTGCTCAGGACCCGCGGGTCGTCACCCGGCAGAAACCCGACACGGGGGATCAGCAGGGTCGCGGCGTCCAGTTCCCCGGAGCCGTAGAACTGGGTGAAGGTGCCGCGGTCGGCGTCGTAGCCGCGCTCGCACACCTCGCGGCGGACCTCGTCGCGCATCGCCCGCCAGCGATCGAGGTCCCCGCCGAACTTCGGATTCCCCTCGATCGCCTGCACCGCCCGGTCCGCGGCCACCCAGGCCATGACCTTGGAGTGCACGAAGTGCCGGCGCGGCCCGCGGATCTCCCACAGTCCCTCGTCGGGGTCGCGCCAGCTGGACTCCAGGTAGTCCAACAGCGCGCGCTGGATGCTCCAGGCGTGCGGTTCCGACGCCAGCCCGGCCGTGCGCGCGATGTGGAAGGAGTCGAGCACCTCCCCGTAGACGTCGAGCTGGCGCTGTTCGACGGCGGCGTTGCCGATGCGGACGGGCACGGAGTCGGCGTATCCGGACAGCCACGGCAGCTCGGCCTCCGGCAGCCGCCGTTCACCGGACAGCCCGTACATGATCTGCAGATCGTCGGGGGCGCCGGCCACCGCGCGCAGCAGCCAGTCCCGCCAGGCACCGGCCTCCTCCAGATATCCGGCCGAGAGCAGCGAGTTCAGGGTGAGGCTGGCGTCGCGCAGCCAGCAGTAGCGGTAGTCCCAGTTGCGTACGCCGCCCAGCTGCTCGGGCAGCGAGGTGGTGGGGGCCGCGACGATGCCGCCGGTGGGCGCGTAGGTGAGCGCCTTGAGGGTGATCAGCGAGCGCATCACGGCCTCGCGGTAGGGCCCGTTGTAGCGGCAGCGCGCGGACCAGGTGTGCCAGTCCTCCAGGGTGTCCTGGAGCGCCTCGAACGGGTCGATCCGGGTCGGCCGGGGCTCGTGCGAGGGGTGCCAGGTCAGCACGAAGGCGGTGCGCTCACCCGCGGCGACGGTGAAGTCCGAGCGGGTGCTGAAGTCCTTGCCGTAGGTGTGGCCTTGGGACGGGGTGCGCAGCCACACGGAGTCCGGCCCGGCGACCGCGACCCGGCAGCCCTCGGTGGCCCGTACCCAGGGCACCACCCGGCCGTAGTCGAACCGCAGCCGCAGCACCCCGCGCATCTCGACGCTGCCGCTCAGGCCCTCGACGATCCGTACGACATCGGGCTGACGGTCGCGCTGCGGCATGAAGTCGATGACCCGGACGCTGCCCGTGGGGGTGTCCCACACCGTGTCGAGGATCAGCGAATCGCCGCGGTAGGAGCGCTCCGCGCGGGCCTCGGAGGACCGGGGGGACAGCCGCCAGTGGCCGTTGTCCTTGCCACCGAGGAGCGCGGCGAAGCAGGCCGCGGAGTCGAAACGGGGCAGGCACAGCCAGTCGATGGAGCCGTCGCGGCCGACGAGTGCGGCGGTCTGCAGATCGCCGATGAGCGCGTAGTCCTCGATATGTGGGTGCACTCAGCGCCTTTTCCCGCGCGAGGGGTGCGCCACGCGGGGTGGCGGCTGTACGGGCTACGGGTTGGCCGGGACCGGCGCCGCGTCCTCGCCGGCTGCTTCGGTCCCCCCGGACCCGGCGGATGGGTCGGCCGGCCCGCCGGTCTCCGCCTCCCCGGCGTCCTCGGTCTCCGCGGACGCCTCGGCCTCCCGTGCCTCCTCGGCCTCCTTGGCAGCGGCTTCCGCCCGGTCGCGGCGCTCACGGCGGACGAGGATGATCCAGCCGACCGGCACCGCCGCGGCGAACAGCCACCACTGGACCGCATACGCCATGTGCGGGCCGATGGAGTCGTGGTCCGGCTCGGGGACCAGCTCCGGCTTGCCGCCGGACGGCTTGGGCCCGGTCTGCTCGATATAGCCGCCGAGCAGCGGCCGGCCGACCCGCTTCGCCTGCTCTTTGCTGTTGATCAGCATGATCTGGCGGGCGGGCAGGCCCCTGGTGTCCTTGATACCGCTGACGGCGGTGGTCTCGTCGGCCATCATCCGGCCGGTCACGGTGACCTTGCCCTTGGGGGTGGCCGGGACGTCCGGGAACTTGGTGAGGTCGTTGCCCGCCGAGATCCAGCCGCGGTTGACCAGCACGGCCCTGCCGTCGCCGAGGACCAGCGGCGTGAGTACGTAGTAGCCGATGCTCTGCTCGTCGGCGGCGGTGCGCTGGCGGACCACGACCTCGTGCGCGGTGTCGTAGGTGCCGGTGGCGTTGACCGTGCGCCACATGTCGTGGTGGGGGAGGTCCCGGCCGGGCGCGGCCAGCTCGGTGACCGGGACCGGCCTGGCGGCCAGGCTGCTCGCGATCAGCTGGTTCTGCGCCACCTTGTGCTCATGGCGGTGGAGCTGCCAGAAGCCCAGCTTGATCATGACGGGGATCAGCACGAGAGCCACGAGGGTGAGGATCACCCACTGCCGGGACAACAGGAAGCGGTACACGGCCTCGACGGTACCTGGGGCGCCGCCGCCCCCGAGCCGGGGGTCCCCTCCGACGTGGCCGGGGGAGGGGCCGGCCGGGCGCCGCCCGCGCCGGTCCGGCGGACCGTCAGGATCAGACCCGGTCGACGATGCCCACCCTCCCGTCCGACCGGGCGCAGTGCGCACCGCAGTACCACTGCCCGTCGGCCTCCACGCCCTGGCCGATGATCTGGCACCGGCAGTGCTCACAGATCGGCGCCATGCGGTGGATGGCGCAGGCGAAACAGTCGAAGACGTGCACCGCGCCCTGCGCGTGCACCTCGAATGTCATGCCGTATTCGTTTCCGCAGACCTCACAACGTGCCATGCGCCACAGGGTGCGGGCGGCGCCCCTGCGGTGCGAGGTGCCGACGGGTGTGTTGGGCGGGCTTCACCCGGACGCAGGCGCCGGGGTCACATCCTGCAGCAGCTGCATGAAGGCCGCCTCGTCGATCACGACCGTGCCGTACGAGGCGGCCTTGGCGGTCTTGGAGGTCCGGGCGTCGGGGTCGTTGGTCACCAGCAGGCTGGTCAGCCGGGACACGCTCGTGGCGACATGGAGCCCGGCCTCGATCGCCCGGTCCTCCAGCAGCTCGCGGTCCACGGAGGTGTCGCCCGAGAAGGCGACCCGCATCCCCTGGACGAGCCGGCCGCCCGACTCGTAGCGCCCCGGGTTGGGGTACGGGCACGCCGGGCGCTTACGGGAGGGCCGCCAGGACGTGGGGCGGTACGCCGAGGCACTGGAGTGCTGCCGGGGTGCGGGGGCGTCCGACCACTCCGTCAGCGGCTGGCAGCTCAGCAGCGGCAGCCGCAGATTCTCCTGTGCGGCCCGTCGCAAACTGGGACGGAACGACTCGGCCAGCACCCGGGCGTCGTCCAGCGCATGGTGGGCGCGCTCCTGCACCACGCCGTAATGCGCGGCGAGGGACTCCAGCTTGTGGTTGGGCAGCGGGAGCCGCAGTTCCTTGGACAGGGCGATGGTGCACAGCCGCTGCTGCACCGGTGCCTTCGTCGCGGCGCGGGCGTACTCGCGGGCGATCATCGACCAGTCGAACATGGCGTTGTGCGCGACCAGTACCCGGTCCGCCAGGCGCCGGGACAGCTCCGGGACGATCTCCGGGAAGAGCGGGGCGTCGGCCAGCACGGCGCTGGTGAGCCCGTGGATCCAGACCGGCCCCGGGTCCCGCTGGGGGTTGACGAGGGTGTACCAGTGGTCCTGGACCTCGCCGTGTGCGTCGAGTTGATACACGGCGGCGGAGATGATCCGGTCGTCGCGGGCCAGGCCCGTGGTCTCGACGTCGACCACCGCGTATCCCTCGGGATAGGCGGACGGCCAGGGAGCCGGCGGCGTCTGCGGGCCCGGCTGCTGCCCGATCTTCGGCGCGATCGGGTCGGCTGCTGCCATGCGGTCTTCGAGCATGGTCACTGAGGATACGGGCCGCCACTGACAGCCACCGAACCGGTGTGGGGCGCACGGGGCGGCCGCGCGCCCGTCGCCCGTAGTCGCGGGGCCGGTACCGGAATTGACGGCGGGCCGGAGTCCGGGCGCCGGCGCGGCCGGGCTCCGCCGGGAAGCGGTGGCCTCAGGAGCCGGGCCGCGCGGGGGCGAGCAGCGAGGTCACCAGCGCCTCCAGCGAGACGAGGAACAGCCGCTCGGTGTCGACCGGGCCGGCCAGCGCACGGGCCAGCGCCGGATCGTGCCCGGCGGTGGGGGAGTCCCACAGCTCGCCCTCGCTCGGATGCTGCGCGGGCGACCGTTCGCGGTTGCGCTCGACCAGGACGAACCCGACGACCTGGAACTGGACGGCCCGCACCGCCTCGGCGGCCGTCTCGCCGCGCAGCCCGGCGGCGTGCATCTCATGGACCAGGGCCTGCTGCGCCGGCAGGAACATCCGCTCCGTCAGGCCGCGTTCGTGCACCATCGCGATCAGCTGCGGGCGCTCGCGCAGCGCCGTGTGCAGGGTGCGGGCGACCGAGACGATGCGCGCATGCGGGGTGCGGCCGGCGGGGTGGATCTCGCCCATCTCCCGGACGGTGCGTTCGACGAGGGCGTCCAGCAGTGACTCGCGGTTGCCGACGTGCCAGTAGATGGAGGTGACGGCGGTGCCCAGTTCCGTGGCGAGGCGGCGCATGGTCAGCGACCCGGGGCCGTGCGCCCGCACCAGCCGGGCGGCGGCCGTCAGCACCTCTTCGCCGGTCAGCGCAGTACGTGTCATATCCCTCTCACTATCCCTCAACTCCCTTGGGCACAAGGCCCTTTACCCTTCGTCCCGCTCGGTGTAACAGTGTTACAGGCGTCTCGCGCAACCCCCGTAAGTCACCGACGACGAAGGGTGGTACGACATGGCACGCATTCGCTACGGAGCGCGCACCGAGGCGGAGATCACCGCGGCGCGCACCGCGAGCTCCCGGCTCCCCGAGATCTGGTCCACCGGCGTGGTCGCCGTCTGGGAGAGCGACCCGGACGCGGTCGCGGCCGTCCTGCCACCGCCGCTCGCACCCACCGGACGCCCGCTGGTCCGCGTCACCATCAGCCGGGTCGCGCTGCCCGGCTACCCCCTGGGCGCGGGCTCGGTGGCCGTCGCGGCCGGGCACCGGGGCGTCGAGGGCTGGTATCCGCTGGTCATGCCGATGACCCACGAGCGGGCCCTGACCGGCGGCCGTGAGGTCTTCGGCGAACCCAAGAAGCTGGGTGAGGTCACCGTCGAGCGCGAGGGGCCGGTCGTGCGGGCCGCGCTCGCCCGGCACGGCATCGCCTTCGTCGAGGTGCGCGGCGCGGTGAGCGGCCCGCTGCCGGTCCCGGAGCCGGCCCGGAAGACCGACTTCTACTTCAAGTTCCTGCCCGCCGTGGACGGTTCGGGGTTCGACCTCGACCCGGTGCTGGTGCACTGCGTGCGTCACGAGAAGGTCCGCAGACTGGAGAAGATCACCGGCGATGTCGTCCTGCGGGAGTCGGTGTACGACCTGGTGGCCGACCTCCCCGTACGCACCCTCGTCGAGCTCACCCTCGGCGAGAAGACCACCGACCAGCGGGGCCGGGTCGTCGAGCGGGTCAGCGCCCGGTCCCTGCTCCCGTACGCCCACCAGCGCTACGACGATCCGCACCAGCTCCTCGACAAACCGCCCGAGGGGAGCGCCTGATGGAACTGCGGGCGGGACAGGTCGCGGTCGTCACCGGCGCCGCGAGCGGCATCGGTCTGGCCATGGCGCGCCGCTTCGCCGCGGACGGGCTGAAGGTCGTCCTCGCGGACGTCGAGGAGGCGCCGCTGCGCGCCGCCGCCGACGCACTCACCGCGGACGGCGCCCGCGTACTGGCACACACCGTGGACGTCGGCGTCCGCGAAGAGGTCGCCGCGCTCGCCGACGCCGCGTACGAGGCCTTCGGCGCCGTCCATGTGCTGTGCAACAACGCGGGGGTGGGCTCCGGCGCGGAGGGGCGGATGTGGGAACACGAACCCCGCGACTGGGCATGGGCGTTCGCGGTGAACGTCTGGGGCGTCTTCCACGGCATCCAGTGCTTTCTGCCCCGGATGCTGGCGGGCGGCGGGCCCGGCCATGTCGTCAACACCTCCTCGACGGACGGCGGCATCGCGCCGCTGCCCACCGCGTCCGTCTACGCCGTCACCAAGGCGGCCGTGGTGACCATGACCGAGTCGCTCTACGCCCATCTGCAGGCCGAGCGGGCCCCCATCGGTGCCTCGGTGCTCTTCCCCGGCCCGCACATGCTGCGCACCGGCCTGTGGGAGTCGCACCGCAACCGGCCCGCGCGCTACGCCAAGACCCGGCCGCGCCGCAGCCCGTACCGCAGCCTCGCGCAGTGGGAGTCGGCCATGCAGGACGCCGGGAAGGAGGTCGTCTTCACCCCGGTCGAGGACGTCGCGGCGCAGGTCGTGGACGGCATCCGGGCCGGCCGTTTCTGGCTGCTGCCGCCCGGCGCACACACCGACGCACAGATCCGGGCGCGGTCCGCCTCGATGCTCGACCGCACCGCCCCCGCGTATCTGGAGCACTTCATTCTCGACCCGGACGACTGAGGGAGGTTCCGCCATGACGGACCCACAGGGCCCCACGGACCGGCCGGACGTGCAGGACACCCTGCACGAGCCGTACCTGATCATCTCCTCCGACTGCCACGCCGGGCTCCCCACCGAGGAGTACCGCCCCTACCTCGACGCCCGCTTCCACCGCGCCTTCGACGAGTTCCTCGGCGGGCGGGACGCCCGCCGCGCGGAGGCCACCCGCCTCGGCATCCGCAACGAGGCCTTCGCCGAGCGGTGGTTCCGGGACAACGAGGAGGGCCTGCGCGGCGGCTGGGACCCCGCACAGCGCATCAAGGAACTCGACGGCGACGGCGTGGCCGCTGAGGTCGTCTTCCCGGACGCGGACGCCGTCGACAGCGGTACGGCCGCTCCCTTCGGTGTGGGCCTCGGCCTCTCCGGCGACCAGGACCCCGACCTCGGCATGGCGGGTGCACAGGCGCACAACCGCTGGCTCGCCGACTTCGTCTCCGTACACCCCGAACGGCACTGCGGAGTGGCCCTGTTGCCGGTCACCGCCGACACCGACCGGGTGGTGGCCGAGATCTACCGCGCCAAGGAGTCGGGGCTCGGCGCCCTGATGATCCCCTCCATGTGGGTCGACCAGGCGCCGTACCACGACCGCCGCTACGACCCGGTGTGGGCGGCGGCCGCCGCATGCGCGATGCCGGTGGTGACCCACTCCGGGGCCGCGCCCCGCCACGAGTACGGCGACCACCTCGGGATCTATGTCTCCGAGGTGACCTGGTGGCCCGCGCGCCCCCTGTGGTTCCTGCTCTGGTCCGGCGTCTTCGAGCGCCACCCGGACCTGCGGTTCGGGATCGCCGAATCCGGCTGCTGGTGGCTGCCCAACCTCCTGTGGTTCATGGACCGCCTCTACCTGGGCGCCCACGGCGGCCGAAAACTCTCCCCGTTCGCGGCGCTCCGGCGCCCGCCGCACGAGTACCTGGACCGGCAGGTCTTCGTCTGCGCCACCAACACCAAACGCCGCGAGCTCGCCCAGCGCTACGAGATCGGCGTCGACAACATCCTCTGGGGCAGCGACTTCCCGCACCCCGAAGGGACCTGGCCCGACACCCGTGCCTGGCTGAAGAAGACCTTCCACGACATCCCGGTCACGGAGACCCGCCGGATGCTCGGCCTGGCCGCCGCCGAGGACTTCGGCTTCGACACCGCCGCGCTCGCCCCGGCGGCCCGCCGCATCGGCCCCACCCCGGCCGCACTCGGCCAGAGCGCCGACCAGCCGGCGGTTGAGGCCTCCTGGGCCCGCTCGCGTGAGGTGGGCCGCCATTGGCTGACGGACCACGACTTCCCGGTATTGGGGGCCGCACAGTGACGCATCGAGCCGACGACCGCTACACCGTCATCTCCGCCGACTGCCACGCCGGCGCCGACCTCCTGGACTACCGGCCGTACTTGGAGGCCCGGCACCACGAGGCCTTCGACGTCTGGGCGGCGGTCTACGTCAATCCGCACGAGGACCTGCTCGCCGACACCGCCGACCGCAACTGGAACTCCGGCCGCCGGCTGGCCGACCTGGAGGCCGACGGCATCGTCGCCGAGGTCGTCTTCCCGAACACCATCCCGCCGTTCTTCCCCAGCGCCTCCCTCATGGCCCCGGCGCCCACCCGCGAGGAGTCCGAGCAGCGCTGGGCGGGCCTGCGCGCCCACAACCGCTGGCTCGCCGACTTCTGCGCTGAGGCCCCCGGCCGCCGGGCCGGTGTCGCCCAGATCCTGCTCACCGATGTCGACGAGGCCGTACGGGAAGTCCGCCGCACCAAGGCGGCGGGTCTCACCGGCGGCATCATGCTCCCCGGCACCCCGCCCGGCTCCGGCCTCCCCGAACTCCACTCGGAGTACTACGACCCCCTCTGGGCGGTCTGCGCGGAGCTGGAGGTCCCCGTCAACCACCACGGCGGCTCGGCCTCCCCGCCGCTCGGCGACGAACCGGCCGCCCGCGCCGTCTTCATGGTCGAGACGACCTGGTTCTCGCACCGTGCCCTCTGGCACCTGATCTTCGGCGGTGCCTTCCGCCGCCACCCCGGCCTCCGCCTCGTCCTCACCGAACAGGGCTCCGGCTGGATCCCCGGCGTCCTGGACATGCTGGACTACTACCACGGCCGGCTGGTCGCGGCCGCGTCCCGGGCCACCACCGCCGAGTCCAGGTTCGGCTCCGGCCTGGCGGCGACCATGGGCTCCACCCCGTCCGAGATCTGGCGCGAGAACTGCTCGGTGGGCGCCAGCTTCATGCGCCCGCACGAGGTCCCGCTGCGCCATCGCATCGGCCTCGACAAGATCATGTGGGGCAGCGACTACCCCCACGACGAAGGCACCCACCCCTACTCCCGCGAGGCCCTCCGCCTCGCCTACGCCGGCCTCCCGGCCGACGAGACCGCGGCCATGCTCGGCACCAACGCGGCCCGCGTCTACGGCTTCGACCTCACCCGCCTGGCCCCGCACGCCGCCCGCGTCGGCCCCACGGTCGCCGACATCGCCGCTCCCCTGGAAAAGATCCCCGCGGACGCCACCAGTCCGGCGTTCGCACGGGGCGGTGCGGTGCGGGTGTGGTGAGGCCCGGCCCGCGGGGACGGTGACGGGAAGCGGCGCTACGCCCCCAGCGCCCGCGCCGTCTGCGCCGCCTCCTCCACCGAGCCGTCCTCGCCGACGCCGACCCGGCGGAGCGTGGCGCCCGGCCTGCGGGTGACGACGTCCACGAGGCGGCCGTCGGTGAACAACCCGGCGGCGCCGTCGTCGACCGCCCAACCTCCCGGCAGCACACGGTCGTTGACCGCCGTCAGATAGCCGGGCCGGCGCTCCGGCTCGCTGTCGTAGTGCGGGCACACACTGCCCGGCAGCAGCCCCAGCCCGTCGGTCAGCGGCACCGGCGGGCCGAAGGAGTCGGAGAACGCGGTCTCGAACCAGCAGCACGCCCCGGCGCTGATGCCGCACAGCAGCACCCCGGATTCGTACGCCTCGCGCAGGATCGTGTCCAGGCCGTGCACCCGCCAGACGGCGAGCATGTTGGCGGTGTTGCCGCCCCCGACGTAGACGATGTCCTGCGCCAGGACGAACGACCGCAGATCGGTCACGGTGCGCCGGAACAGCTCCAGATGGCTCGGTTCGCATGCGCGCGGACCGAATGCCGCGTGGAATCCCTCGATGTACCCCGGCGCGTCACCGCTCGCGGTCGGCAGGAAACAGACCTTCGGACGGGTCCGCCCGGCGGCCTCCAGGACGAAGTCGTCCAGCAGGGTGTCGGGGTCGTCGGAGAAGCCGCCGCCGAGCAGGGCGATGGTGGGGGTGCCGGTCATGGGATCTCGATTCCGGTCGTCGTGGGGACCTGCCGCGGGACCATCGTGGCGGCACAGCTGACAGCACGTCTTACATACTTCTCGGTAACAACCTCTAGCGGCGCCGCAGTCCACGGCTTTATGGTGCGGAGCATGCCGCACCTGCCCGATGTCGTGTTGTGGTCCGTACCCGCCTTTGTCCTGCTCACCGTGGTGGAGATGGTGAGCTACCGCCTGCATCCCGACGAGGAGGCGACGGGCTATGAGGCCAAGGACGCCGCCACCAGCGTCGGTATGGGCCTGGGCAGCCTCGTGTTCGACGCGCTGTGGAAAATCCCCATCGTGGCGATCTACGCCACCGTCTACGAACTCACCCCGCTGCGGATACCCGTGCTGTGGTGGACGATGCTGCTGATGCTGCTCGCGCAGGACTTCTTCTACTACTGGTCGCACCGCGGCCACCACGTCATCCGCGTCCTGTGGGCCTGCCATGTGGTGCACCACTCCAGCAAGAACTTCAACCTCACCACCGCCCTGCGGCAGCCCTGGACGACCTGGACCGTCTGGCCGTTCTACGTCCCGATGATCGCCCTCGGCGTCCATCCGGCCGCGATCGCCTTCACCTCCGGGGCCAACCTCGTCTACCAGTTCTGGGTGCACACCGAGCGGATCGGCAAACTGCCCCGGCCCTTCGAGTTCGTGCTCAACACCCCGTCCCACCACCGGGTTCACCACGCCTCGCAGGGCGGCTACCTGGACCGCAACTACGGCGGCATCCTGATCATCTGGGACCGGATGTTCGGCTCCTTCGCCGCCGAGACCGAGCGGCCTGTCTACGGACTCACCAAGAACATCGAGTCCTTCAACCCGCTGCGGGTGGCCACCCATGAGTACGCCGCCATCGCGCGCGACGTACGGGCCGCGGACAGCTGGCGCGAGCGCGCCGGACGGGTGTTCCGCGGGCCGGGCTGGCAGCCGGCCGGGCGGGCCGCCGCGGGGGAGACCCCGCAGGCCGGCCGTCCGGGAACCGGGGCGCGCGCCTCCGTCGAGGAGCCGGCCGCGTGACGGCACGGTGGCCGCGGGCCGTACGGCCGCTGCTGTGGGCCTTCGCCGTACTGGCCGTCGTGCACCTGGCGGCGCTGCTCGCCGGCAGCACGGCCGTCGGGCAGCTCACCAAGCCCGCGCTGATGCCCGTGCTCGCCGGATACGCGCTGGTGCGCGGCGGCCCGCCGCTGCTCGCCGGTGCGCTGCTCCTCGGCTGCGGCGGCGACACCTTCCTCCAGATCGGCGGGGACATCGCCTTCCTGGTGGGGATGGGCTCGTTCGCCGCGGGGCACGTCTGCTACCTGCTGCTCTTCGCCCGGTACGGGACGGCGCCCGGGGACGGCAGGCGGGGCCGGACGGCCGCGGCCGGCGCCGCGTATGCCGTGCTGCTGGCCGGCACGGTCGTGCTCCTGTGGCCGGACCTCCCGGCAGATCTGCGGATCCCGGTAGCCGGCTACAGCCTGCTGCTCACCGCCATGGCGTTCGGCGCGCTGCGGGCGGGTCCCTGGGCCGCCGTCGGCGGACTGCTCTTCCTGCTCTCCGACACCCTGATCGCGAGTGGTATCGCCCACTGGCCGCAGCTGCCGGGCCCGCAGCTCTGGATCATGTTCACCTACCTCGCGGCCCAGTACGGGCTGGTCGGCGGGGTGTTGCGCTCCGCCGCCACGGCTCCCCGGCCCGCACCGGACCGGGCGCAGACGCCGCGGAAGGCAGGCGTACCGTAACCGGGTACACCCTCCGGATACGCAAGGACAACGCCCCGCATGCGCGCCACCACCATCCACGCCGCCCACGACATCCGCATCGACGAGGTCCCCGACGCCGCCGTCCTCAAGCCCCACGACGCGGTGGTGCAGGTGCTGCGGGCCTGTATCTGCGGCAGCGACCTGTGGGCGTACCGCGGCGAGGCCGAGCGCGAGGCGGGGCAGCGGATCGGCCATGAGTTCCTCGGCGTGATCGCCGAGACCGGCGCCGAGGTGTCCGGCCTCGCCGTCGGCGACCTGGTGGTGGCGCCCTTCATGTGGTCCGACGGCAGCTGCGAGTACTGCGCCGACGGCCTGACCACCTCCTGTGTGGACGGCGGATTCTGGGGCGAGCCCGGCTCCGACGGTGGCCAGGGCGAGGCCGTCCGGGTGCCGTACGCCGACGCCACCCTGGTCAAGCTGCCCGCCGCGGCGGCGGGCGACGAACGGCTGCTCACCGGTCTGCCGGCGCTCTCCGACGTCCTGGGCACCGGTCATCACGCCGCCCTCGGCGCCGGCGTACGGCCCGGCTCGACGGTCGCGGTGGTCGGCGACGGCGCGGTCGGCCTGTGCGGGGTGCTGGCCGCCAGGCGGCTGGGCGCCGAGCGGATCATCGCCCTCGGCCGCCACCGGGCACGTACCGATATCGCCCGGACCTTCGGCGCCACCGACGTCGTCGCCGAGCGCGGCGAGGCGGCCGTCGCCGCGGTCCGCGAACTGACCCGTGGCCAGGGCGCCCACGCCGTCATCGAAGCGGTCGGCACCGAGCAGTCGATGCGTACCGCGCTCGGCATCACCCGGCCCGGCGGCGCCATCGGCTGGGTCGGCGTGCCGCACGGCAGCGGCAACGGCCTGGACATGCGCACCCTGTTCGACCACAACATCGCCGTCCGCGGCGGCGTCGCCCCGGTCCGCAGCTACATCCCGGAACTCCTCCCCGACATCCTGAACGGCACCCTCGACCCCGCGCCGGTCTTCGACCTCACCGTCGACCTGACGGGCGTACCGGACGGCTACCGCGCCATGGACGACCGCACCGCACTGAAGGTGCTGGTCAAGCCCTGAGCGGTGGCCGGTGAAGGGCGGACGCGGGCGGCCGGACGCACCGCCGCTTGAGTCTCCCCCCGTGGGAGACCCGACAGTGGACGGCATGTACGAGGACGGCACGGGCCTGCTCACCATCGGCGCGATGGCGCGCTTGACCGGCATCCCGGTCAAGACCATCCGCAACTGGTCCGACCAGGACCTGCTGCCGCCCGCCGCCCGCACCCCCGCGGGCTACCGGCTCTACGGCCCGGACGCCCCGGCCCGCCTGGAGATCGTGCGCAGCCTGCGCGACCTGGGCATCGGGCTGGCGGCGATCCGGTCCGTACTGCAGCGCGAGTGCACGGTCGCCGAGACGGCGGCGCAGTGGGCGGACGCGCTGGACGCGCAAATCCGCACCCTGCAGTTGCAGCGCACCGTGCTGCGTGCGGTGGCCGCGCGGGGGAGCGCAGCAGAGGAGCTGCCGAACATGACCGAACTGGCCCGCCTGTCGGCCCGGGAACGCCGCCGGATCATCACGGACTTCGTCGATGACGCCCTCGACGGTGTGCACGCCCCCGCCTACCGCAGCGGTCTGCTGGCCGCCACCCCCGATCTTCCCGACGACCCCACTCCCGAGCAGTTCGGCGCCTGGATCGAGCTGGCCGCCCTGGTCCGCGAACCGGAACTACGGGCGGCGCTGCGCCGGTTGGCCGAGTACAGCGCCCGGACGGCACCACAGGCGGCGGAGCCGCACGCCGCGGTGCAGCCGCATGCCGAGGAGGAGCCGGACGCGGCCGGGCAGGAGCAGGCCGCCGTGCGTGTCGCGGAGCTGATGCGGGTGCGCGGTGAGGCGGCCGTCGCGGCCGGCGTCGCCCCGGACTCCCCGGCCGCGGAGCCCGTCGTCGCCGAGCTGGTCGCCGCCTGGCTCCCCACCCAGAACGGCACCGCCGACCCACCCGCCGAGGACGGCCCGCAGGCCCGCGGCCGGCTGCTGGAGCAACTGGAGGCCGCCGCCGAGCCGGCCGTCGCGCGCTACTGGCAGCTGCTGTGCACCGTCACCGGCCGCCCCGCCCCGCCCCGCTGGGACACCGCGGGCGCCTGGACCGCGGCCGCGCTGCGTGCCCACCCCGGGCCGTACCTGCTGGACCGGTCCGCGTTCGAGGACACCGATCCCGACCGGGTGCTGCACGCCTACGAGCAGGTGACCCGGGACGTCGCCGCAGTGGTCGCCGCCGTACGGCCCGAGGACCTCGACCTGCCGACGCCGTGCGCGGGGTGGACCGTACGGCAGCTGCTCGACCACATGGTGTGGGAGAACCTGATGGCCACCTCGATCGCCGAGGACGCCCCGCGCGGCGACCACACCGCCGACCACCTCGGTGACGATCACCGCGCCGCCTTCGAGGACTCCACGCGCGCCGCCCTTGCCGCCTTCACCGGCAGCGGGATGCTCCAGCGCACCTACGGGCCGTACGACGCGCCCGGCGCGATGATCGTCCAGCAGGTCGTGGTCGAACTCCTCGCGCACGGCTGGGACCTGGCGCGGGCGACGGGCGCACCGACCGGGCCGGCACCGGAGGTCGCCGAGGAGACCCTGGCGGCAGCCCGCCGGATCTACGGCGCCGCCCCGCGCACCGAGGGCAGCTCGTTCGCCCCGGAGCGCCCCGCGCCGCCCGGCGCGAGCGCCACGGACCGGCTGGCGGCCTTCCTCGGCCGCGACCCGGCCTGACCGGCCCGCCCCGCGGGCCCTCACACCGCAACGGAAGGGCCGGGTGACGCACCACCCGGCCCTTCCCCGCAACTTCCGGAAACCGTCCGGGAGTTACTTCTTCACCGCGTCCAGCGCGTCGACGATGCCATAGCCGAAGTGGCTGTTGACATGCTTGGTGCCGGTGCAGATCGCGTCACCCGTGGCGCAGCCGGGGTTGTCCGCCTGCTCCTTGAGGAGCCACTGGATCTCCTGCGGGCTGGACTTCGGGTGGGCACTCTTGAGCAGCGCCGCGACGCCCGCGACGTGCGGGGTCGCCATGGACGTGCCGGCCAGGTAGGCCCAGTCGCCGCCCGGCATGGTGGAGAGGATGTTGCCGTTCTTGGCGGGCAGCTCGGGCACCTGCTTCGAGTCGCCGCCCGGTGCGGCCACATCGATCTGGCCGAGGCCGTAGTTCGAGTAGTACGACTTGAGCTTGTTGACACCGGTCGCCGCGACCGTCACCGTGCCCGGCAGCTGGGTGGGAACGTCCCAGCAGGTCTTCGGGTTGATGGTGCGCTCGACCGGGGTGGAGTCGTTCGGGCTGGAGGCGTCGGGAAGCTGGGGCGCCGCCAGGTCGAGGCCGGAGTTGCCCGCCGCGGCGATGTTGATCACACCCTTGCGCTGGGCGTAGCTCGCCGCGCGTCCGACCGCGTCGATGATGGCGGCCTGGTCGGCGTCATCCTTGCAGTTGAACATCCACGGGTCGACGTAGTAGCTGTTGTTGGTGACCTTGACGCCGTGATCGGCCGCGAAGACGAAGGCACACACCACGCTCTCGGCGTAGAAGAGGCTCGTCTCCGGCTCGCTGACCTTGAGGGCGGAGATCTTCACCCCCGGCGCGACCCCCGCCACGCCGACGCCGTTACGGGCCGCGGCGATCGTGCCCGCGACATGGGTGCCGTGGTAGTCGTTGTCCGGGTCCCAGGGGCGCCAGGCGCCCTTGGAGGTATCGGCCACACCGCCCACGCAGTTGGCGGACTGCTTCGCGGAGAAGTTGGCCTTCAGATCGGGGTGGGTGTCGTCGACACCGGTGTCGATGATGGCGACGGTGACGTTCTTGCTGCCCGGGTTCACCTTCGCGGCCTTGTCGGCCTTGATGGCGGGCAGGTCCCACTGCAGCGGTTCGAGCGGCTCCTCGCCGTTCGCCTTCGCCGCCTTGCCGGCCGCCATGAGCTGGGACTTCGGCAGGTCGATCTTCTGCGGCTTGCCGACGTCGGTGGTGCCCTGTGCCTTCAGCGGCGCGGTGCGGGTCGCGCCCGCCGACTGCACGCCCGGCACCGTCCGCACGGCGGCGGCGAACTGCGGGTTGGCCGAGTGGACGACGATCACGCCTATCTGCTCATGGGCGATGATCACCTTCCCGCCGGCCTTGGCTATCGCCTTCTCGACCTTGCCGACCGCGGCGTGGCCGGGCGTGGTGTTCACGACGTACGAGAGCAGCGGGCCGTCGGCCGAGACCGCGGCGGCCGGGGCGGAGTCCTGGGACGCGGCGGTGGCCGCGTTCGGCAGGAAACCGAGGGACGCCGTCAGAGCCAGTCCGAGCGGTACGGCCAGCGCCCGCATGCGTCTGGATCGGGGATGTGCCATGGGTACTCCACATCATCCGTGAGACCGCCCGTGCACGGGTTGCGCACGGGCGGATGCAATGCGATGTGAAGTTATCGGCGATCACTCGTGCACAGCAATGGAATGCGGAGAAAAAACGGGGAGAAAACCCGCCAGGAGTGTGGAATTGATAGCGCGTCAGCCGATCTCGGCCCCGTGGTGAGGACCCGACAGGGGGCGGTCAGCCGTGGCGTCGCAGGGTGGCGATGCTCAGCGGGGGCAGCGCGATCCGCGGCCCGTACCAGCGGCGCGCGGCGGTGGCCGTCCCCGGTCGCGGCTCCGACGGGGCGAGGTCGAGCGGCGCCGGCAGCCGGATGCTGCCGTAGGGGCGCCGGCGGGGAGCGGGTGGCTGCGGGGCCTGCTGTGGCGGCGGATTCACACCGGGCTCAACGAAGCGCCCCGCCCGCGGTGGCGGTCGGCACGGTCATTCCCGGTTTTCTTCTGGGATTCAACGAACGCACCCCTGTCGCATCGTCTGATGCGCCTCTACCATGCGTGATCTAGATCACTTATGTGACCTTTATTGCCGGCCCGGGCCTCTTCCCGTGCCGATCCGCCGGACCGGCACGGGAACCCGCCCCTTCGCGTCAGGAGATTTCCGTGAGCGCCGCACCGACCCTCGACCCGGGGACGCACGAGCCGCCCGACTACATCCAGGTGCAGTCGAGTGCGGAATTCGACGAACTCCGCCGCGCACACCGCTCGTTCGCCTTCCCGCTCACCGTCGCCTTCATCCTCTGGTACCTCGCGTACGTGCTGCTGTCGAGCTACGCCGGCGGCTTCATGGGCACCAAGGTCCTCGGCCACGTCAATGTGGCCTTCGTCCTCGGCATCGCCCAGTTCGTCACGACCTTCCTCATCGCCTGGTGGTACTCCCGGCACGCCGCCACCGAGCTCGACCCCAAGGCCGAGGCCATCAAGTCCCGCCTGGAGGGTGACGCATGAGCCCCCTCCAGCAGCCGCTCGCGCTCCAGCTCGCGGCCGGCGGCGCCGGCGAGCACCGCACCCTGATCGTCACCCTCTTCGCGGTCTTCGTCGCCGCCACCCTCGGCATCACCGTCTGGGCCGGCCGGCAGACGAAGGGCGCGGAGGACTTCTACGCCGCCGGGCGGCAGTTCAGCGGATTCCAGAACGGCCTGGCCATCTCCGGCGACTACATGTCGGCCGCATCCTTCCTCGGCATCGCCGGCGCCATCGCCCTCTTCGGCTACGACGGCTTCCTCTACTCCATCGGCTTCCTCGTCGCCTGGCTCGTCGCGCTGCTCCTGGTCGCCGAACCGCTGCGCAACTCCGGCCGCTTCACGATGGGCGACGTCCTCGCCTACCGGATGCGCCAGCGCCCGGTCCGTACGGCCGCCGGCACCTCCACCATCATCGTCTCGATCTTCTACCTGCTCGCCCAGATGGCGGGCGCGGGCGCCCTGGTCACCCTGCTCCTGGGCATCACCAGCGAGGCGGGCAAGATCCTGGTCGTCGTCCTCGTCGGCATCGTGATGATCCTCTACGTCACCATCGGCGGCATGAAGGGCACCACCTGGGTCCAGATGGTCAAGGCGGTCCTGCTGATCGCCGGCACCCTGCTGATCACGTTCCTGGTGGCGCTCAAGTTCGACTTCAACATCTCCACCCTGCTCGGCGCCGCCGCGGAGAACAGCGGCAAGGGCGCAGCCTTCCTGGAACCCGGCCTCAAGTACGGCGCCACCGCCACCTCGAAGATCGACTTCATCTCGCTGGGCATCGCCCTCGTCCTGGGCACCGCGGGCCTGCCGCACATCCTCATCCGCTTCTACACGGTCCCCACCGCCAAGGCCGCCCGTAAGTCCGTGAACTGGGCGATCGGCATCATCGGCGTCTTCTACCTGATGACCATCGCGCTCGGCTTCGGCGCCGC
Organism: Streptomyces sp. NPDC054786; assembly: GCF_053611685.1. Lineage (NCBI taxonomy): Bacteria > Bacillati > Actinomycetota > Actinomycetes > Kitasatosporales > Streptomycetaceae > Streptomyces > Streptomyces sp. NPDC054786. The sequence goes on from NZ_JBSHAW010000032.1 coordinate 102,233, forward strand.
GGCCCTCATCAAGCCCGAGACGATCATCGCGTCCAACAAGGCGGGCAACACCGCGGCACCGCTGCTCGCCCAGCAGATCGGCGGCGGCGCCGACTCCACCGGCGGCGCCATCCTGCTCGCCGTCATCTCCGCGGTGGCCTTCGCGACCATCCTCGCGGTGGTCGCCGGCCTCACCCTCGCCTCGTCCTCGTCCTTCGCGCACGACCTGTACGTCAATGTCCTGCGCAAGGGCAAGGCCACCGAGAAGGAAGAGGTCGGCGCGGCCCGCTGGGCGACCGTCGGCATCGGTGCGGTCGCCATCGTCCTGGGGGTCTTCGCCCGCGGGCTGAACGTCGCGGGCCTGGTGGCGCTCGCCTTCGCGGTCGCCGCCTCCGCCAACCTCCCCACCCTCCTCTACAGCCTGTTCTGGAAGCGCTTCACCACCCAGGGCGCCCTGTGGTCCATTTACGGAGGCCTGGTCTCCTCCGTCGTCCTGGTCCTCTTCTCCCCGGTCGTCTCCGGCAAGGAGACCTCGATGTTCCCCGGCGCCGACTTCGACGTCTTCCCGCTGGAGAACCCGGGCCTGATCTCCATCCCGCTGGGCTTCCTGCTCGGCTGGCTGGGGTCCCTGCTGTCCAAGGAGGAGCCGGACGTCAAGAAGTACGCCGAGCTGGAGGTCCGCTCGCTGACCGGGACCGGAGCCCACTGAGGCGGTCCCGCTCAGCCGTCCCTACAGGCCCCGGGCGGGGGGGGGGGGGCTTTATATAAAAGGCCCCCCCCCCCCCCCCCAGGGTCTAGGTGTAGGGCGGGGGGACACCCCAAACCGGGTGTGGAAGG
>NZ_JBSHAW010000033.1:0-102857 GCF_053611685.1 Streptomyces sp. NPDC054786
CTGCCGGCTCTGTCACTGGCCTGGGGCCTGTGGGACACCAGCTCCGGCATGGCCGGTGACCTCGCCGACGCCGACCGCCGACGCCTGGACCGCTCGGGTGCACGCGCACTCGCCGAGGACGAGGCACTCGCTCTGTTCGACGCCGCCGCCGCGCTGGACCGGCCCGCGGTGGTCCCCATCGGCCTCGTACCGAAGGCGCTGGAAGCTCTCGGCGTCGGTGAAGTACCTGCTCTCCTCCGCGGAATAGTCCGCACAAGGAGCCGACGGGCAGCGGGTTCCGGACCGGCCGGGGAGGCCGGACTGCGGGCGAAGATCGCCGGCCGCTCCGCAGCGGACCGCGCCGCAACATTGCTGGACACGGTGCGCGCGCAGGCGGCGGTGATCCTGGGCCATTCGTCGGCCGCAGAGATCGACCCCGACCGCTCATTCAAGGAGCTCGGATTCGACTCGCTGGGCGCGGTGGAGTTCCGTAACACCCTCAACGCACTGACCGGCCTGCGTCTTCCGTCCACACTCGTCTTCGAGTTTCCGGATGCGCGCGCACTCGCCGAGTACCTGGCTGCCGAATTGGCTCCCGCTACGGATGCCCGGGACAGGGCCGAGGAGGCGCGGGTGCGGGAGATCCTGCGCTCCGTGCCCTTCGAGCGGCTGCGTGCCGCCGGACTGATGGACACCCTGCTGGCCTTGTCCGCAGACAAACAGGCCCCGGCCGCCCCACCGTTGGAAGCTGCAGCAGGCCCGGCCATCGACGACCTGGACACCGACGCCCTGATCAGCATGGCACTGGGCGACGACGCCTAAGGGCTTGCAGATCATTAACACATCATCTTGATCACGCTGTTGAGGTTGTTGCTCTGGGTTCGAACCCGAGCCTGGAGGGCTGTGAGGGCGGTGGGCGGGGTTGGGCCGGCGCGATGACGATGACGTGTGCCTTGAATAGCCTCCTGATCTTCAGCAGGGTGCGGTGCACGGCGGTTCGACTGCTGTCGAACAGCACGGCGAGGGGTTCTGCGGCCAGGACGACCCGTAGGAGGAGCACGGTGGCCAAGACCTGGTCGGGGAAGGCCAGCCGGGGCGGGCGGCCGCGCTGGGTATCGCCGCCCGCAGTCAAAGTCTCTGCGAGGCGGGCCAGTTGCTGTGGGGACATTCCGGTCAGTGTGCGGTTGGAGAGCAGGGCCTGGTCCCATTCTGGGTTCAGCGTCTGCGGGGCCCTGGCCGCCGGGATAGCCAGGCAGGGCTGCGGGTGCAGGGCGTAGTTCCAGTCGTCGTGGAAGGCGTGCCGGGTCAGTGGCAGGGCGGCCAGGTCCGCGTCGCCGATGTGGACTCCAACCGGGTAGGTGTTGGTGTCGAGCCCTGCCCTCACCCGCAGGCCGGTGCGGGTGGTGGTCGCGGCCATGGACTGGACGATGACTTCGTGGCTGGTCAGCGGGCTGCCGCGCCAGTTCATGGTGATGTGGGAGAAGAGCCGGTGCTCGATCTTGTTTCACTTCGAGTCCCCGGCGGCAGATGACACACGGTGATGGTCAGCCCCGTTTCCGCGGCGAGCGTGGCCAGTTCGAGTTTCCAGGCCCGGATGCGGTAGCCGTTGGAGCCGCCCGCGTCCACGGTGATCAGTAGTCGTGTCGCGTTTGGGTAGGTGCTCCGGCCCTGGTCGTGCCACCAGCGGCGGATCGATTCCACCGTGAACGCGGCAGTGTCGTGGTCGATGCCGATGATGATCCAGCCGGTGTTCGCCGCGAGATCGTAGATCCCGTAGGGGACGGCTTTGCCCAGCTGCAGGTCGGCGAAGTCATGGACGTTCACCCGTACCGGATCGGCCGCAGGCCGCCACTGCCGTCCACTGTTCTTAGAGCTCCTAACGCAACACGGTTCGCAGGCGTCGCCAGCAGATCAGCGAGCAGGCGAGCTTGAGGAACGCCTCGTGGATGTCGTCGCGGGTCTCCCAGCGGATGCGCAAGCGGCCGAACCAGTGCAGTAGCGCGATCGTCTGTTCCACGACCCATCGCTTGGCTCCGAGCCCGAAGCCGTGGGCGGTGCCGCGGCGGGCGATGACGGGCTTGATACCTCTCGCCCAGACCTGGCGGCGGTAGCAATCGTGGTCGTAGCCGCGGTCGGCATGGACCTCCTTCGGCCGCTGCCGGGGGCGGCCGCGTTTGCCGCGGATGGGTGGGACCGCTGCCAGCAGGGGCATCAGCTGGGTGACGTCGTTGCGGTTGCCGCCGGTCAGGGCCACGGCCAGTGGGATGCCGGTAGCGTCGCAGATCACGTGGTGCTTGGAGCCCGGCCGGCCCCCATCGACCGGGCTCCGTCCGGTTTTGGGCCGCCCTTGAGTGCCCTCACGTGGGAGCTGTCGATCACCGCCCGCGACAGATCCAGGCGGTCGGCGGCCCGCAGCTCGTCCAGCAGCACCTCGTGCAGCCGCTGCCAGACTCCCGCGTTGTTCCAGTCCCGCAGCCTGCGCCAACAGGTCATCCCCGAGCCGAACCCGAGCTCCTGGGGCAGCCATTCCCACTGGATGCCGGTGTAGAGAACGAACAGGATGCCGCACAGCACCTTGCGGTCCTCCAGCACCCTCTTCCGGCCCGGCCGCTGGCCGCCACCTGATGGCCTCGGCAGCAATGGCTCGATCCTCGACCACAACTCATCGTCAACCACCCACGGTTGGGGATTTCGCTCGCCCACACCCAAGCAACCGACACACCCCTACGCAGGACACGGCTACCCACGTTGCGTTAGGAGCTCTTTAAACTCGCCGACGAGTTCCTTCTTCTTGGTGTCCACGCTGGTCACTGGCTGACCGGTGTCCCGGTGCTCGCGGGCCTGCTCGTTGAGACCAACGACCGCCGGAACGGGAAGCAACACCTTGATTCCCTGCAAGCCCTAAGGGCTGTCCCGGAGCCCATGTCTCAGTATCGGCAGATGCGGTCGATGATCTGGGCTGCGGTCGTGGTCCATCGGGACCGGACGTTCGCGGCTATCACCGCCCTTACCGGCGGACTGCCTCTGGCCGCCGCCGGCACGGCCGCGGCCGCCGCGGCCGTGGCTGTCACCTGTCCACCGGTCTGACGGTGGCCAGACGAGCTGATCCGGCGAGAAGCGACGGCCCGGCCTGCATACGCGGGCCAGGCCGTTTCGTCGTCCTCGAAGTCGTTACCTCGACGACCGGCCCGAGTCCTCGACCTCCGTCCGCAGCACCTCGGTGACCTCGTCGGTGAGTCGCCGAACGGTCTCGGCCTCGAACACCCGGGTGCGGTAGCCGACGTGCGCGCGCACCTCGGCGCCGTCCTCGATCATGTGCACCTCGACGTCCCAGTGGGTGAACCGCCTGCTGCCATGGAAGACCTCCACGTCGGCGTTGGCGATATCGATCACGCCACCCTGGAACATCTTGATTTCGCCGTGTCCGGTTTCGCTGCCCCGCGGCGGGGTGTTGATCAGCTGGATGGCCACCCGCAGCGGCCAATTGGTGAACAAGTCCTGGCCTGGCTCTAACTGTTCGAACAGGAACGGGACCAGCCTGCCGAACGGCAAGTCCTGATGGGTCTGCGCGCCGAGCGTGGTTTCCTTCACCCTGCCCAGCAGTTCGCGGAAAACCAGTTCGCCGGAGACATCGGTTCGCAGCAATTGAAGATTCGCGAACGGTCCGATCAAATTCTCGATTTCGGTCCTTGTGCGCCCCGCGATCGGCGTGGCGATCGCGACATCCTTGCGCTCCGAGTACTTCGAGAACACGGCGAAGAACGCCGTGAGAAGCGTCTGGTACAGGGTCGCGCCTTCCTCGACAGCGAGCGCACGCACCCCCTGCATCAGCTCGCCAGGCAACCGCCAGACCAGCGCACCGCTTTCGTTCGACGGCGGAACCTCGGGTTCCCGGTCGTACGGTAGCCGCAGGTCCCCGACGAATCCACGTACCTTGTCCTGCCAGTACCGCCACTGCACGTCGAGGCCGGTCAGACGTTCTCGCTGCCACACCGCGTAATCGCCGTACTGCACCGGCAGCCTCGGCCAATCCGGTTCGCGACCCTCTGCGATCGAAGCGTAGGCGGTGGACAATTCGTCCCCAAGCACCCCGAGGGACCACACGTCGGTCGCCATCCGGTGTGTGGTCACCAACACCACATGGTCGTTGGCACCGAGCCTCAGCACGGTGGCACGCAAAAGTGGACCCGCGCCGAGATCGAACGGCTGCCCGGCGTCATCGGACGCCAACTGCCGTGCGGTTTCCATGCTGTCCACTTTAGACACGCTGACCTCGCCCTGCCAGGTCGGCAGGATTTCGTGCACCACGACCGCGCCATCCTGTCGGTATACCGTGCGCAGCGATTCGTGCCGCTGGACAACGGCGCGCACCGCGGCCCGCCAGGTGACCAAGTCGAACCTGCCACGCACCCGAACCGCCAGTTGGGCGTTCATCGCCGGGTTGCCCGGATCCTGCTGTTCGATCTCCCAAACTGCTTGCTGGCCAAGGGAAAGCGGCAACGCCCTATCCCGCGGCACAGGGACGATCGCACTGACGTCGGTCGCTGTTCCGCTGCGCAGCGCCTCGGTGATGGCGGCGCCGAGCCGGCGCGCAGTGCGTTGTTCGAACAAGTCCCGGTATCCAGCCACGGTGGCGCCGAAGGCGGCTTCGATCCGGGAGATCGCCATGGTCGCGCTCAGCGAATGCCCGCCAAGCGCGAAGAAGTCGTCGTCGATCCCGACCAAGTCGACATCGAGCACATCGGCGAACACCCCACACAACAGAGCTTCCTCGGTGGTCCTCGGTGGCTCGTACACCGAGGTGAGCATCGACCGCGCCCCCGGCGCTGGCAACACCTTCCGGTCGACTTTTCCGTTGTGCAGCAACGGAAGTTCCGGTAGCAGGACCACTGCGGTCGGGATCATGTAGTCGGGTAGCCGGTCGAGGGTGAACTCCCGGATGGAGATCGCCAACTCCTCGTTGTCGGCCTGTCGCGCTGTCGCCACTACATAGCCGATCAGCCGTTTCTCCCCCGGTTGGTCCTCGCGAACCACCACGACTGCTTGCGCCACCGCCGGATGTTCCGCGAGCACCACCTCGATCTCGGCCGGTTCGATCCGAAACCCACGCAGTTTGACCTGTTCGTCCGCGCGGCCGAGGAACTCCAGTTGCCGCTCGGCCGACCAGCGGGCGATATCCCCGGTCCGGTACATCCGTTCCCCCGGCACGAACGGGTCGTCCAGGAACCGCTCGCCAACGTGATCCGGCCGGCCGAGGTAGCCAAGGGCCACCCCGGCACCCGCGATACACACCTCACCGGGCTCGCCCGCCGGCACCTCGGTCATATCGTCGTCGAGCAGGTAGACCCTGGTGTTGTCCATCGGCCGACCGATCGGAATCACATCGGGAACCGCCCCCGCGTCCCGCATCTGGTAGCAGGTCGCGAACGTGGTGGTCTCCGTCGGCCCGTACCCGTCGACCACGGCCAGGCCGGGGCACGCGGTGAGGACCCGGCGCACGGCAGCGGCCGGGACCACATCGCCACCGGTCCACACTTCCCGTGCGCCGGCGAAACTCTCCGGCGCCTCGTGCGCGATCAGCCGGAACAACCCTGCGGTCAACCACAGAGCAGTGACCCCGTGTTCGGCGATCGCGGTGCGCACCATCGCTGCGTCCGGCTGGCTCGGCGGGGCGATGACCACCTGGCCGCCGCGCGCCAGCGGCACCCACAGCTCATAGGTGGACGCATCGAACGCGTGCGAAGAGTGGAACAACACCCGGTCGTGGTTTCCGGTGTCCCACCGGTGATCCAGTACCAGTGCGACCACATTGCGGTGGCTGACCGCGACGCCTTTCGGCATGCCGGTCGAGCCTGAGGTGCACATCACGTAGGCCAACCAATCAGGCGACACAGTGATGTCCGGGGCGTGGACCGGTTCATCGGCGCAGTCCGGGTTCGCGTCGAACCCGAGGATTCCCGTGTCGGCAAGCACTTTCGCGCGCAAGTCCGGATCGTCGGCGAGCACCACGCGTGCATCGGCGCTCCGGACCATTTCCCGGTTGCGTGCGACTGGATTGCCCGGATCGAGCGGGAGGTAAGCGGCCCCCGCCTTGAGCGTGGCCAGTATCGCGACGACCAAGCGCACCGAACGTTGCATGACCAGCGCGACCACTCGGCCATCGAGCGGACCGCAGCGCCTGAGCAAGAACCACGCCAGTTGGTTTGCGCGCGCGTCGAGTTCGGCGTAGGTGAGCGGGCCTTCCTCACCGCAGATCGCGATCGCCTCTGGATCGTCGGCGACCCGTTTCGCGAACAGGCCTACGAGGCCGATATCCGGCAGCTCGATCACCGTCTCGTCCGGTACCACGATACTGCGTCCGGCATTAATCCCCTGCATGGATCGTCTCCTTGGAGTCGAGCACATCCGAAATTTCCGGGAATTGCGCGATTGCCTCCGCCGCCGAAAGCGGTGCGCGGAAAGGCCCGCGGAGCACGGAAAGCAGCACACCGGGGCGCAACAGCCGGTGTTCCGGTGCGGTGAGGGTATGCACATCGAACAGCACCCGGGACAGCGCCGGATTCACCGCAGCGGTCCTGGCGAACCGGATTGCGAATCGGCGCGCCAACTTACTACCGGCGCCGACAGTGGTCCGGACCTCAGGAAACCACAGGTCGGTGCCGACCGCGGCATTCCACGAACCGGTCACTTCCTTGGCCGCGTCCGCCTGCACCAGCTTGCCGATTCCGTCGACGATTCCCTTGCGCGCCAACTGATTTCGCAATGACAGCACTTGCCTCGCGGCGACCGACATCCCCGCGCCGTAATTCGGGTTCAACGCAGCGACCGCATCGCCGATGGCGACGAACCCCTCCGGCATACGCGCGCGTTCGAAGTACCGCCGACGGTTCAACGTGCCCCGATAAGGCACGATCGGGCTGGCTGGATGCGCTGCGGCGAGCAGGTCCACGATCACGGAATGCCCTACGCTCGCGGCGAATTCGGCGTACCCGTGCGCATCGGACGGTGGGACGCTGCCACGGGTGCCGATCATGGTGACGATCCACTGCCCGTCCTCGATCGGGAAAATCGCTGCGCCCATTCCCGGTTGACCGGTGCCCGGGCGCGGTTGGATCATCACTGCGGGCAGTTGCGCGCTCGGCGCATGATAGCGCCTAGTGACGTAGACGAGCCCGGGGTCAACTATGGCTTCGCGCACCGGCGGCACACCGAGTTCAGCAAGCCACTTCGGGGCGCGAGAACCGCGGCCGGTCGCATCGACCACAAAATCGGCACTCAGCACCCCGTGCTGGGTCCGCACCCCCGTCACCCGTCCCGCGTCCCCGACCAGCCCGACCACCCTGGCGCCCGCTCGGACTCGGATCGGTTGGCGGGCCAGGAGTTGCTCATGCACCGCGTAGTCGATCAAGGGGCGGCTACAGGCCAGCACATAGGCGGCGCCGGGATGGCGTTGGTACCAGCCCTCGGCCGAGCGGGTCAGCACACCGGCTGGCAGATCGAGCCGGCGAGCGCCGAGCTTGGTGAGCAGGTCCATGGTTCCCGGCAACAGCCGCTCGATCGCCAGTGCCCCACCGCACATCAGCGTGTGGCTGTGCTTGCCCTGCGGGATTCCTCTGCGCGGCAACGGGCTACTGCTCATACGGTCACCTTCGACGAGGGTGACCTCGTCTGCATATGGAGCAATTGCCGCAGCGGCGAGCATGCCGGCGAGCCCGCCACCGAGGATCACAGCATTGGTCATTGTTCGACTCCCCCGAACATGAGTATCGCTATCGGGATTTTCCATTTCTCAGCGATCGAGAAAGTCGGCAGATCCTCGCCGGTCTCCATATCTGTCCCATACCCGAGTTCGGCCATCCTCGGCACCACCGTCGGTCGTTGTCAAATTCGGTGAAACCCAACGTAAATGGCGTCGGAGCGTGCGCCACACCCCTACGAACCCCTGTTCTCCGAGCTGGCGTCCCCTGTAGTGCCCGGATCTGTGCACCAAACCTGTGGGGTTGACAGCATTGCGCTCTTCGGGTGCTCCGCGACCATATAGGGGCCGCACCCGAACGATCACCTTCGAAGGAGAGCCGCCGATCCCTTCAGGTGATTGACGCGACGGGTGGGTGGCCCCCTTGGAACTACCCCCTCCACACGTGATCGACTCGAGCCTTCGCGAGATTGATCGGTTCTTGCACGGGACAAAGCTTGCCGAGACCACCGTGGCGCCCATCGGACATGCCCTGATGCCACTCCTGTATCCCCAGCCCGACCGGGCAGCAGCCTGGCGTATCAGCTTCCTCGAAGAGTCGGACCGCTGTGAGGCTCCCGGCTGGAGCGCGCTGTTCGCCACCCTGCACGCCGATGCACTTCTCCGCGTCGGAGCCCCGTCCACCTTCTATGCGTTCGACACCAGCCCTGCATCGGCCCGTTCGGTGCGTGACGCGGCGCTGACCGGACTGATCAGGGAGGTCCACGCGGAAAACTATGGCGTCTACGGGGTCCGCAATGGCGCGACGTTCCGGTGCCGGAATTCTTCACTGCCTTCGCCGACCGGTTCCCCATCCCCAACCAGCAGGGTGGGATGACATACCCCGGACTCGTCCGTGCCTCTTGGGACCGGGCCATCAAGCGGCTGGGGCTTCGCAAATACACACCTCATGACCTGAGGCATAAACGGGCGACCGTGACCTTGACGAACGGAGTGTCCATTCACGAGGTGTCCCGGTGGCTGGGGCACCGGTCCATCAAAGTCACGGTCGACCGCTACGGGCACCTCACCCAGGACGGGCGTGAGCGCTGCCGTCAGGTGGTGGCGACAACCTTCGAGGGCTACCTGCCGGAGGAGTTGTCGGTCGGGCTGGCGGCGTGAGCCGCTACCGGATTCCCAGCTCCGCGAGTACCCGGTGCTGAGTTGGTGCTGGCTTAGCCGGGAAGTAGAGGTAGCAGACGCCTCCCGTAGCGCTCTTGACCTGGCCATTTGCGTCGTGGCGCTTCGTCCGCAGCCACACGTTCTCGAACTGGCGGCGCTTGTAGACGCGCCGGACCGCGGCGTTGTCGGGCGAGGCCGGGTCATTGGCGATGACGTCGCCGGTCTTGGTGAAGCCGACGATGGTCATCAGGTGGCCGGCGGTGCCGTAGCCCGCGCCGTCGAGTTCGGTCTTCAGGAAGGACTGGGACGTGATGACCGGGATGCCTGCGTGGACGAGGCGTTCGGCGTCCGTGAGGGAGGACAGGCGGGTGACGACGCTCTGCAGGTCCTGGTAGGTGGCGGCATAGGCAGCGTTGAAAGGCCAGTTGCCGCAGCCGTCGTACTGGTAGTCGAAGGTGTAGCGGGCGGCGTGGCAGACCTGGGGGTCGGCGTAGTCGGGGTTGACCCAGGACAGCTGCTGCTGGGAGGGCTTGCGGCCCCAGTATTCGACGATCATCTGGGAGGAGGTGGGGCTGCACCAGGCCTCGCCCCCGTTGTCGTACTCCGGGTACTGACCCTTGTGGATCTCCTGCGAGTAGCGGGGGACGACCAGCTCACGGCCGACCGTTCCGGGCACGGACGCCGGCACCTCGAAGCGGTCGGGGATGTCCGAGCCCATGGCGCCCAGCCGCCGGACGGTGGGGGTGAGGGTGCCACCGGGCTTGCGGTAGAGGGTGACGCGGAGCTCGTAGGAGGTCAGGCGGAGGCCGCTCGCCGGGGTGTCGATGGCGAAGGTGTCGGTCGAGATGCTGCTCTTGCCGTCCTTCTGGTCGTCGACGGAGGTCCGCCGGATGTCGGCGTCGCTGTCGCCGGCGGTCCAGCGGCCCATGACGTACCAGGGGGTGCGGCCGCCGTCGCTGTAGGTGCCGCGCAGTTCGACGGCGATCCACGTGCCGGACGGGGTGTGCGCGTTCCAGGAGGCGACCACTTCGGTGGCCGGGGCCTTGAGGCGGTGGACCGGAGACGTCCAGGTGGCGTACTCCCAGGTGGCGGTCCTGCCGGTGTGCGGATCCCGGTAGTCGAAAGTGCCGGCCGGGTGCGCCAGGCGGATGCCGGGCCGGGCGCCGTGCGCGAGGGCGGTGCCCTTGGCGTGGCCCTTGGTCCAGTCGGCTGTGGTGGTCCAGGCGTGATAGTCCACGAGGCTCTTCGATCGGCGCGCGGGGGCGTCCGGGGTGGTGGCGGTGGCCGGGGCCGCGGTGCCGGCGGGTCTGCGGGTGGCGTCGGCGGCCTGCGCCGAAGGGGTGGCGACACCCGCCGCGGCGGCAAGAGCGGCGGCCAGGACGGTGCGCCGGGGCGCGGAGCTGGTCATGGTGGAGGTCCCCCAGTCGGATGCGTACGAGCGGGTGCGAAAGGTCGGGCCGGGGCCGCGGGCGGGCACGGGCGGATCAGCAGTGGCTCAACTATTCCCGTTCCGGGCCTGCTTCGGAAGGCGCTACGACGCGCGTCGCCGCACGAATATTGGTGTGGACCACTGGCACGAAGAGGGGCATGGTCCCCGCGCGTACGCTGGCGCAATGGACCGTGATCTGGCTTCGCTCGCCGCTCGGCTGCGCGCCGCGCCGCCGTCCTGCGGGCCGGTGCGGCTGATCGCGGTGGACGGGCACGCGGGGTCGGGCAAGAGCACGTTCGCCGGGCGGCTGGCCGATGCGCTGGGTGGTGCGCCGGTGGTGCACACGGACGATCTCGCCACCCATGAGGAGCTGTTCGCCTGGAGCGAGCGGTTCGGTGCCCAGGTCCTGGGGCCGCTGTCCCGGGGGGAGACGGCGCGGTACGGCGTCTATGACTGGGTACGCGGCGGGTTCACCGAGGAGCGTGAGCTGGCGCCCGCGCCGCTGGTGCTGGTCGAAGGCGTGGGGACGGGCCGGCGGGCGCTGCGCCCGTATCTGGCGAGCCTGCTGTGGATGGAACTGGCGAGCGAGGACTCATGGGAAAGGGGACGACTCCGGGACGGACCGGGGCTCTCCGCATTCTGGAGTGGCTGGATACCAGCGGAGCGCGCGCACTTCGCAGCGGATCCTTCGCGTCCGTATGCCGACTTCCTGGTGCACCAGAAGCAGATGGGGTACGAGGTGCTCATGGGACCTTCCACGACGCTCTGAACGGCCCCGCATCTCACGCTCTGTAGCGAACCGCGGCCGGCGGCCCGAGCGGCGCCGACAGGGTCCCGCCGAGTGCCCCAACTCGGCTTGACCTGGGGGGCGTACAGGACTTACGTTCTTAATGTGCGGTTCTATGGACCGCCCGCAGATGCGAAGCCCCCGGTTGTTCCCCCGTGATCGGGGGCTTCGTTCTGTGCAAAACCCTCTCTTATCGCCGCTCGGCGCCGCCCCTCCCTCACCCTGGGTCACCGCATTCTTCGCGCCGCCGCGCCGCGCCCCGTCGTCCGCTCTTGCCCCGTACCGCCCTCTACGACCTGCACCGATCCCGCAGGTACGATGCCAGTCCGTGCCACCGCAGGCCGGGACCGATGTGCGCGCGGAGAAGGTCAACTCCCGCCCGCCGTACGCCGGTTCGGGAGGCCGCGGCCCGGCACTCGCCCGGCGGCACTCGGGGGGACGTTTTGTGGGGGGACGGGATGGATGTCGGCACTCAGGGTTCGCCCGCCCCGGCCGAGCTCGCGTGGCTGCGCGCGGTCGACGCCTACACCGTGGGCGCCTATCCGCAGGCGGAGGAGGAGTTCCGGGCGGCGGTACGCCTCGACCCGTCGATGGCCGACGCCTGGCTCGGCCTGCACGCACTGCGCGCCGACACCTCCATCGCGCTGCTGCGGATGCACCGGCACCGCGACCGCTTCGGTGAGATGCGCGCCCGCCACCGACGCACCCTCAACTCCTGGTACTGGCTGGGCTGGTGGGTGCAGCCGGTGCTGGAGACCGGCCGCGATCTGCTGCTCGCCCACGCCTCCCACTGGCTCGACGGCCGCCATGTCGCCGAGCTGGACCAGGCACTGGCCGGCTGCCCGCCGGTCGACACCGACCCCCAGGTGCGCTTTCTGCACGCCTGCCGCGCCTATCTCGTCAAGGACTGGGACCAGCTCGTACGGCACACCGAACCGCTGCTCGGCGATCCGGTGCTGGGCATCGAGGCGGGGCTGTTCGGCGGGATGGCGCGGGTGCGGCTGGAGATGTTCGGGCAGGCCGAGCCGCTGCTGTCGGCCGCGTTGATGCGCTGCCGCAGCGAGCAGCCGCAGCGTAAGGAGCTGCGCTACTGGCTCGCTCGCGCCCATGAGGGCACCGGCCGCAGCGCCGCGGCACTCCCCCTCTACCGCGCGGTGCACCGCGTCGACCCGGCGTTCATGGACACCGCGGCGCGGCTCGCCGCCATCGCGGAGGGGGACGGCCTGGACGAGGGCGTCGATCTCGCGACGGTCTCCGCATCCGGCCTCGGCCAGGAGGCCGGCGGCGGCGATCTGGCCCCGCTCGATCCGCTCGACGGCCGTGAGCTGCTGGTGACCGGCGAGGCGGACGGGCCGGAGGGGGAGTTGGGCGGCGTGCCGGCCGGGAGCGATGCCGCGGCCCGGGTCAAGGCGACGGCGCCGATGCCGCGCGGCGCCGAGCGGCTGCCCGCCGCGCCCGCCGATCCGGTGCTGTTGGAGAAGGCCCTGGCGGAACTGGAGCGGATGGTCGGCATGGAGCCGGTCAAACGGCAGGTGCGCGCGCTGTCGGCCCAGCTGCGGATGGCTCGGCTGCGCGCGAGCCAGGGGCTGCCGGTGCAGCCGCCGAAACGACACTTCGTCTTCTCCGGTCCCTCCGGCACCGGCAAGACGACCGTGGCCCGGATACTGGGGCGGGTCTTCTACGCCCTGGGACTCCTGGGCGGTGACCATCTCGTGGAGGCCCAACGGTCCGATCTGGTCGGCGAGTTCCTCGGCCAGACCGCCGTCAAGGCCAATGAGCTGATCGACTCGGCGCTGGGCGGCGTGCTGTTCGTCGACGAGGCGTACAGCCTGTCCAACTCCGGCTACAGCAAGGGCGACGCCTACGGCGACGAAGCGCTGCAGGTGCTGCTCAAGCGCGCCGAGGACAACCGCGACCGGCTCGTGGTCATCCTGGCGGGCTACCCGGAGGGCATGGACCGGCTGCTGGCCGCCAACCCCGGCCTGTCCTCCCGCTTCACCAGCCGCGTCGACTTCCCCAGCTACCGGCCGCTGGAGCTCACCGCGATCGGCGAGGTGCTGGCCGCCGAGAACGGCGACCACTGGGACGAGGAGTCCCGCGACGAGCTGTGCAGCATCAGCGGCCATGTCGTCGAACAGGGCTGGATCGACGAACTGGGCAACGGCCGCTTTCTGCGCACCCTCTACGAGAAGAGCTGCGCCTACCGCGATCTGCGGCTCTCCACCTGGCGCGGCACCCCCACCCGCGACGATCTCGCCACCCTCCGGCTGCCCGACCTGATGCAGGCCTACGGCGAGGTCCTCTCGGGCCGCGGCCCGGACATCCAGGGGCCGCCGCCGAAGGGGCTGGATCTCTAGGCACCGGGACCGCACCTCCGGCCCGGCCCATCCGCCGCGGAGGCGGACAGACCGGCTCGGACGCGCTCCGGCCGGCTCAGCGGGCCATGGCACGGTCCTCGGCCGGCAGCGGTGCCTCCTCGCGGGGTTCGCTGACCCGGTCGCCCGCTCTCCGGTGGACGCGGGCGGCGGGGGCCCGGCGGTGGGCCGGGTCGCGGACCTCGCCGACCAGCGTCTCCAGGACGTCCTCCAGCGCGACCAGGCCGAGCACCCGGCCGGTCGCATCGGCGACCGACGCCAGATGGGAGGCGGCCCGGCGCATCGCCGTGAGGGCGTCGTCCAGGGGCAGCTCGGCGCGGAGCGTCGTCATCGGGTGCCAGATGCGCTGAGGCACCGCGCGGTCGCGTTCCTCCAGGTCGAGAACGTCCTTGACGTGCAGATAGCCCATGTACGCGCCGCCGGGCGCACACACCGGGAAGCGGGAGTAGCCGGTCCGTACGGTCAGCTCCTCCACCTGGCGGGGCGTCACGGTCGGTTCGACGGTGACCAGGCCCGCCCGGTCGAGGAGGACGTCCGTGACGGGCCGGCTGCCCAGTTCCAGCACATCGGAGAGCTGTTCCTGCTCGGCGGGTTCGAGCAGGCCCGCCTGGCCCGAGTCCTCGACGAGATGGGTCAGCTGTTCACTGGTGAAGACCGCCTCGACCTCGTCCTTCGGCTCCACCCCGAAGATCCGCAGCACCCCGCGGGCGCAGGCACCGAGCAGCGCGGTGACCGGGCGGCACAGCCGTGCGAAGGCGACGAGGCCCGGGCTGAACCACAGGGCGGTCTTCTCGGGTGCCGCCATGGCCAGGTTCTTGGGGACCATCTCGCCGATGACGAGGTGGAGGAAGACCACCAGCGCCAGGGCGATGACATAGCCGAGCGGGTGGACGAGCGCCTCGGGGAGACGGACGGTCTCGAAGACCGGCTCCAGGAGGTGGGCGACGGTCGGCTCGGCGACGGCGCCGAGCGTCAGGGAGCAGACGGTGATGCCGAACTGGGCGGCCGCCATCATCTGCGGGAGGTTCTCCAGACCGTGCAGCACCTGCCGTGCCCGTGTGGAGCCTTCGGTCGCCAGGGGTTCGATCTGGCTGCGGCGTACGGAGACCAGGGCGAACTCGGCGCCGACGAAGAAGCCGTTGGCGAGTACGAGCAGCACCGCGAAGAGCAGCTGGGCCAGCGTCATCGGGCCACCTCCGCGCCCACCACGACGGGCTCACGGGGTGCCTGGGCGGCGGCGGGCACCGTGACGGTGGCGGTCCGTACGATCCTTATCCGCTCGGCGCGGTGGTGCGACACCAGCCGCACCCGCAGCCGCCAGCCGTCGAGTTCCGCGATATCGCCGGGGGCCGGGATCCGGCCGAGTATGTGTGCCACCAATCCTGCCACCGTCTCGTACGGTCCTTCCGGGGCGTCCAGGCCGATCCGCCGCAGGGTGTCCACCCGGCAGCCGCCGTCGGCGTCCCAAGCGGGGCGGCCCTCCTCGGGCGGGGCCTGGCCCAGTTCGGGCAGATCCACCCCGTCGTGCTCGTCGCGGACCTCGCCGACGAGCTCCTCGATGATGTCCTCCAGGGTGACCACACCGGCCGTGCCGCCGTACTCGTCGACGACCACCGCTATCGGCTGTTCGCTGCGCAGCCGCTCCAGCAGCGCCTGCACCGGCAGGGTCTCGGGCACCAGCAGCGGCGGCACCGCGATCCGTCCCGCCGGGATGCGCAGCCGGTCGTGCGCCGGGACGGCCAGCGCGTCCTTGAGGTGCACCATGCCGACGACCTCGTCGAGACGGGTGTGGTAGACGGGGAAGCGGGAGAGTCCGGTGGCACGGGTCAGGTTCACCACGTCCTCGGCGGTCGCGGACGCCTGCAGGGCGCTCACCCGTACCCGCGGCGTCATGACGTTCTCCGCGGTCAGATCGCCCAGCGAGAGGGTGCGGACGAACAGGTCAGCGGTGTCCTGCTCCAGGGCGCCCGCGAGGGCGGAGTGCCGGGCGAGCGAGACCAGTTCGCCGGGCGTGCGGGCGGAGGCCAGCTCATCGGTCGGCTCCACCCCCAGGCTGCGCACCAGACGGTTGGCGACGGTGTTCAGCAGGGTGATCACCGGGCGGAAGAAGCGGGAGAAGGCCCGCTGGGGGCCCGCCACGACACGGGCGACGGGCAGTGGCTTGGAGACCGCCCAGTTCTTCGGCACCAGCTCACCGACGACCATCTGGACCGCGGAGGCCAGCAGCATGCCCATCACGACGGCGGTGCCGGACACCGCTCCCGTGGGCAGGCCGGTGGCGGCCAGTGGTCCGGACAGCAGCTCGGCCAGCGCGGGTTCGGCGAGCATGCCGACCACCAAGGAGGTGATCGTGATGCCCAGTTGGGTGCCGGACAGCTGGAAGGAGAGTTCCCGCAGGGCGGAGACGACGGTGTGGGCGCGGCGGTCGCCGTCGGCCGCGGCCCGTTCGGCGTCCGCCTTCTCGACGGTGACGAGTCCGAACTCGGCAGCGACGAAGAAACCGTTGGCCAGGATCAGGACGAGAGCTGCGGCGAGCAGCAACAAGGGGCCGGTCATGCCGCCGCCTCCGTGGTATGCGGGGGTTGGGGAGGGGCGGCGCAGGTACTACAGGACGATCCGTCCATTGCCGGAGGGAGTCACTCCTCGGGTCGGTGTTGGCCCACTGAGGGGCAGGGCGCAGGGTGCGCCCCGGAGAACAGAGTAAACAGCGGGACGGTGATTAGGGCAGGCTCAACCGGCCGTGTGGTCGACAGCACCGTGCTTCTCGGTGAGGTCGCGCAGCGCGCGGGCATCCCGGATGGCCTGGACCTTGGCGATGCCGGGCTGGATGCCCATGGCGGGCAGGCTGGTGCCGTCGGCGAGGTCGAGATGGACCCAGGGGTCGCCTTCCCGGAGGTTGACGCGCAGGACCTGGGCCCAGGCCAGCTCGCGCCGGGTGGTGAGGTTGACCACCGTGACGCCCTCCTGCCGCGCCACCACCTTGGGGCGGCCGAGCAGCAGGAGGACGGCGAGCACCAGCAGTCCGGTGACCACGAAGCTGAGCCGTTCGCCGCCGGTCAGCTTCGGCAGCAGCAGCGCGATCGCGGTGAGGGCGGCGAGCTGGGCGATGCCGACGGCGTACAGGACGACCCGGGTACGGGTCGGCCGGAACGTCACCGGGAGGCTGGGCAGGGGCGCGGACACGTCGTCGGTCTTCCGTCGTGAGGTGCAGCGGTGGATACGGGGTCAGTGGGTGCGGGTCACAGCCGGCAGGCGTGGATCCCGGTGGTCAGGATCGCGCGGGCGCCGAGGTCGTAGAGCTCGTCCATGATGCGCTGGGCGTCGTTGGACGGGACCATCGAGCGGACCGCGACCCAGCCCTCGTGGTGCAGCGGGGAGACGGTCGGCGACTCCAGGCCCGGGGTGAGGCCGACGGCCTTCTCCACGTGCTCGACCCGGATGTCGTAATCCATCATCACGTACCGGCGGGCCACCAGGACGCCCTGCATGCGGCGCAGGAACTGGCGCACCTTCGGGTCGTCGTCCGGGGCGCCGGTGCCGCGGATGACCACGGCCTCGGACTTCAGGATCGGCTCGCCGATGATCTCCAGCCCGGCGTTGCGCAGGGTGGTGCCGGTCTCCACGACGTCCGCGATGATCTCGGCGACGCCGAGCTGGATGGCGGTCTCCACGGCGCCGTCGAGGTGGACGACGGAGGCGTCCACGCCGTTGTCGGCGAGGTGCTGCCGGACCAGGCCGGAGAACGAGGTGGCGATCGTCATGCCGCCGAACTCGGTGACGTCCTTGGCGGTACCCGGACGGGTGGCGTAGCGGAACGTCGAGCCGGCGAAGCCGAGCTGGAGGATCTCCTCGGCGGGCGAGCCGGAGTCCAGCAGCAGATCACGGCCCGTGATGCCGATGTCGAGCTTGCCGGAGCCGACGTAGACCGCGATGTCGCGCGGCCGCAGGAAGAAGAACTCGACCTCGTTCTCGGCGTCGACCAGGACCAGTTCCCTGCGGTCCTTGCGCTGGCGGTAGCCGGCCTCATGGAGCATCGCCGACGCAGGCTCGGACAGTGAACCCTTGTTGGGGACAGCGATGCGCAGCATGAGAACGAGTTCCTTTGCACTGAGGGGTGTTGCGGCGGGTGCGGGGGGTGTGGATCAGAGGTGGGCGTAGACGTCGTCGAGGGAGATGCCCTTGGCGACCATCATGACCTGGAGGTGGTAGAGGAGCTGGGAGATCTCCTCGGCGGCGGCCTCGTCGGACTCGTACTCGGCGGCCATCCACACCTCGGCGGCCTCCTCGACGACCTTCTTGCCGATCGTATGGACACCGGCCTGCACCAGCTCGGCGGTACGGGAGGTGGCGGGGTCGCCCGTGGCGGCCTTCTGCTGGAGCTCGGAGAAGAGCTCCTCGAACGTCTTCTTGGACATGATGGTGACTACCCTACGCGGTCGACCCGTGCGATCAGCGCCAGGGCTCGGACACGGTCCGCAGGGTCGCTGCGGTGGCGACCGCGGCGGTGACCGCTTCATGGCCCTTGTCCTCGGTGGATCCTTCGAGGCCGGCACGGTCGAGCGCCTGCTGCTCGGTGTCGCAGGTCAGCACGCCGAAGCCGATGGGTACGCCGGTGTCCACCGACGCCTGGGTCAGACCCTGGGTGACGCCCTGGCAGACGTAGTCGAAGTGCGGGGTGCCGCCCTTGATGACCACGCCGAGGGCGACGACCGCGTCATAGCCGCGGCCGGCCAGCACCTTGGCGACGACCGGCAGCTCGAAGGCGCCGGGTACCCGCAGCAGCGTGGGCTCGTCGATGCCGAGCTCGGTCAGGGCGCGCAGCGCGCCGTCCACGAGTCCGTCCATGACCTGTTCGTGCCATTGCGCCGCGATGACGGCCACCCGCAGGTCGCCACAGTTCTTCACGGTCAGTTCGGGTGCGCCCTTGCCGCTCACGGTTCTCCTCTTACGGGTGATGGTGCTGGTCTTACGGGTGATGGTGAAATCTTGCCGGGTGGCTACTGGTTGTCGCAGGTGGTGGCGCCAACAGGGGGCACGGCGTCGGCCGCTCCGGTGAGGGGGGCCGCCCCCGGCCGCGCGGATTCGGGAGGCAGGGGAACGGTGCCGGCACCGGGGTCCAGCCAGGGCAGGTCGTGCCCCATCCGGTCCCGCTTGGTCCGCAGATACCGCAGATTGTGCTCACCGGCCTTGACGGGCATCGGCTCCCGGCCGGTGACCTGCAGGCCGTAGCGCACCAGGGCGGCGGACTTCTCGGGGTTGTTGGTCATCAGGCGCAGCGAGCGCACCCCGAGGTCCTGGAGCATCTGCGCGCCCGCGGCGTAGTCGCGGGAATCGGCGGGCAGCCCCAGTTCCAGGTTGGCGTCGAGGGTGTCGCGGCCGCGCTCCTGGAGTTCGTAGGCGCGCAGCTTGGACAGCAGCCCGATGCCGCGCCCCTCGTGACCACGGAGGTAGATCACCACGCCGCGGCCGGCCTCGGTGATCCGCTGCAGCGAGGCCTCCAGCTGAGGGCCGCAGTCGCAGCGCAGCGAGTGGAAGATATCCCCGGTCAGGCACTCGGAGTGCACCCTGACCAGGACGTCCTCGCCCTCGCCGAGCTCGCCCGCGACCAGCGCGATGTGCTCGACGCCGTCGACGGTGGAGCGGTAGCCGTACGCGGTGAACTCGCCGTGTGCGGTGGGCAGCCGGGTCTCGGCCTCGCGGCGGACGGTGGGCTCGGACGACTGCCGGTAGGCGATCAGATCCTCGATGGAGATGATCGACAGTCCGTGCTTACGGGCGAACGGCACCAGCTCCGGCAGCCGCAGCATCGTGCCGTCCTCGCCCGCGATCTCCACGATGGCGGCGGCCGGGCGCAGTCCGGCGAGCCGGGCGAGGTCGACACCGGCCTCGGTGTGGCCGTTGCGGACCAGCACCCCGCCGGGCCGGGCGCGCAGCGGGAAGATGTGGCCGGGCCGGACGAAGTCGCCGGCGACGGACTCGCCGGAGGCCAGCAGCCGCAGGGTGGTGGCGCGGTCGGCGGCGGAGATGCCGGTGGAGACGCCGTGTGCGGCGGTGGCGTCGACGGAGACGGTGAAGGCGGTCCGCATCGACTCGGTGTTGTGCTCGACCATCTGCGGGAGTTCCAGCCGGTCCAGCTCCGGGCCCTCCATGGGGGCGCAGATCAGTCCGCGGCACTCGCTCATCATGAAGGCGATGATCTCGGGGGAGGCCTTCTCCGCGGCGATCACGAGGTCACCCTCGTTCTCGCGGTTCTCGTCGTCCACGACGACCACGGGGCGGCCGGCGGCGATATCGGCGATCGCCTGCTCGACGGGGTCGAGGGCGAGCGCCTCGGCGTCCTCGGTGTCGTACCAGCTCTGCAGTGCGGTCATGCCGCTGCTCCTTCCAGGACGGTGCGATCGGCGACGCGGGTGCGCAGCCACCAGTCGCGCATGCCCCACACGACGAGGGCGAGATAGACGACGTAGACGAGGCCGGAGAAGGCGAGCCCGCTGCTGAACGCGAGCGGGACGCCGACGACGTCGACCAGCAGCCAGGCGAACCAGAACTCGACCAGCCCGCGGGCCTGGGCGACCATCGCGGCGAGCGTGCCGACGAAGATGTAGGCGTCCGGCCAGGGGTTCCAGGACAGCTGCGGGATCAGGGTGAACAGGGTGCCGACGGCCGCGGTGCCCACGGCGGTGCCGCCCAGCAGCAGGCCGCGCTCGCGCCAGCCGGCGAAGCGTACGGCGATGGAACCGTCCTGCGCCTGCTGCCGGCCGCGCTGCCACTGCCGCCAGCCCCACAACGCCACGACGATGACGAGGAGTTGCTTGCCGACGCCGCCGCTGAGGTGGGCGGAGGCATAGGCGGCGACGAGGATCACGCCGGAGAGGAACTGCGCGGGCCAGGTCCAGATGGAGCGCCGCCAGCCGAGTGCCAGGGCGGCCAGACCGATGGTGTTGCCGATCATGTCCGACCAGATGACGTGCTGCCCGAAGGCCGTGAAGGCCTGGCCGTTCAGCGTATCGAGGACGCTCATCGGTCCATCTCCTTGATTTCCTCGAGGTCCTCGGTCAGGGCGGAACCCCGCCCGAGCAGCCGCTCGACATACTTGGCGAGGACGTCGACCTCGAGGTTGACGGGGTCGCCGGCCTTCTTGATGCCCAGCGTGGTCAGGGCGAGGGTGGTGGGGATGAGGCTGATGGTGAAGTAGTCGTCGGCGGCGTCGACGACGGTGAGGCTGACGCCGTCGACGGTGATGGAGCCCTTCTCGACGACATAGCGGGACTGCGCGGCCGGCAGCGCGATCTTGACGATCTCCCAGTGCTCACCGGGGGTGCGCTCGACGATGGTGCCGGTGCCGTCGACATGGCCCTGGACGAGGTGTCCGCCCAGCCGCCCGCCGAGCGCCATCGGGCGCTCCAGGTTGACGCGTGAGCCGGCGGCCAGCGCGCCGAGGCTGGAGCGGTGAAGCGTTTCGGCCATCACATCGGCGGTGAACTCACCGTCGGCGGTGTCCACGACGGTCAGACAGACGCCGTTGACGGCGATCGAGTCGCCGTGCTTGGCGTCCTCGGTGACGACGGGGCCGCGCAGTCGGAAGCGGGAGGCGTCACCGAGGTCCTCGACGGCGACGACCTCACCCAGTTCTTCGACGATTCCGGTGAACACTTCAGTTCTCCTCGTGGAGGGCGTGGCGGATGGGGGTGGCGGTGATGCGCAGATCGGGTCCGAGCCGTTCGGTGTCGGTCACGTCGAGCCGCAACGCCTGGGCGATGGTGGTGATTCCGGCGTCGCCGACGGCCGCCGGTCCGGCACCGAGCAGCACCGGGGACAGATAGCCGACGACCTTGTCGACGGCCTGGGCGGCGAGGAAGGCCCCGGCGAGCGTGGGGCCGCCTTCGAGCAGGACGGAGCGCACCTCGCGCTCGTACAGCGCATGGAGCAGTGCGGGGATGGAGAGCCCGCGTCCCTCGGCGGCGCGCGGCAGCCGGACGATCGGGGCGAGGCCTTCGAGGTGGCCGGTGTCAGCGTCCTCGGCGACCGCGATCAGGGTGGGCGCGGACCCGTCCAGCACGCGGGCGCCGGCCTTGACGGCGGTGGCGCCGGAGTCGACGACGACCCGCAGCGGCTGGCTGATCTCGTCGTCGGCGAGTCCGCTGATCCGGGCGCCGAGCTGCGGGTCGTCGGCGCGGGCGGTGCCGGAGCCGACGATGACGGCGTCCGCGGCGGCCCGCAGCCGGTGCACATCGGCGCGCGACCGGGGGGAGGAGATCCAGCGGCTGGTGCCGTCGGCGGCGGCGATCCGGCCGTCGAGGGTGGCGGCGTACTTCCACAGCACGAAGGGGCGGCGGCGCAGGACCGAGGTCAGCCAGGCCTCGTTGCCGGCGGCGGCCTCGTCGGCGAGGAGTCCGCCCTCGACGTCGATCCCGGCGTCGGCCAGGGTGACGGCGCCGCCGGTGGCCGTCGGGTCGGGGTCGGAGACCGCGTAGACGACGCGGGCGATCCCGGCGTCGATCAGCGCCTGGGCGCAGGGGCCGGTGCGGCCGGTGTGGTTGCAGGGTTCGAGGGTGACCAGTGCGGTGCCGCCCCGTGCCCGCTCGCCCGCGGCGCGCAGCGCATGGATCTCGGCGTGCGGTCCGCCGGCCCGCCGGTGCCAGCCCTCGCCCGCCGTGCGGCCCGCGGAGTCCAGGACGACACAGCCGACCACGGGGTTGGGGCTGGTGTGCCCGAGGCCGCGCGTGGCGAGCTCAATGGCTCGGCGCATCGCCGCGGTCTCGACGGGGGCTGCGGTGGCCACCGGGTCCTCCTGCCTCTCAGGGCACGGACTCCGGGGCTGTCTGGACGACAGAAAGCGGAACAACTCCACGGGGACACCGCGCCGGAAAGGAGAACCCGTCCAGAAAAAATCCGGACGCGCCGCCGACGGCGGTGTACCGAAGCTGGCCCGCCGCGCACTGCCTCCCATCCGGACTTTCACCGTCGGTGCAGGAATTTCACCTGCTCAACCGGCCGCTGGCTGCGGACGGGTCGCGGACTGTTACCGCCGGTTCGGAATTACACCGACCCCGGAGTGCGCTGCTGCTGTTATGTCAGTACAGCTTCAGTCTGCCACGCCCGGTAGTCGCCCATGCGGGCGAAGCGCTGTGGGCTGCCTCACAGCGTCCGGCGCGCCGCCTGTCACAGACGGCGCGCGTGACTCGTCATAACGGAGAGGTACGCGTCCCTACTCCCCTCAAGGACTGATCCGCGATGGCGACAATTCTGGTGACCGGCGGCACGGGCACGCTCGGGCGGGTCCTGGTCGACCGGCTGCTCGACGACGGCCATGACGTCCGGTCGCTGAGCCGGCGGCCGCACACCGGCACGGCGCGGCCGCGGCCACGGTCGTACGCGGTCGATCTGCGCGACGGCACGGGCCTGCCCGAGGCGGTGACGGGCGTGGACGCGATCGTGCACTGCGCCTCGACGCCGGCCGGCGGTGACACGGAGGCGGCCGGGCGGCTCGTGGAGGCGGCGAAGGCGGCGGGCGTGGCGCACCTGGTGTACATCTCGATCGTCGGCGTGGACCGGGTCCCGATCGGCTACTACCGCACCAAGCTCGCCGTGGAGCGCCTGATCGAGGACTCCGGAATCGGCTGGACGGTGCTGCGGACGACGCAGTTCCACAATCTGATGCTCGACGTGATCAAGACGGGCGCCCGGTCGCCGGTGCTCCCGGTGCCGACCGGGGTACGGGTGCAGCCGGTCGAGGTGCGCGAAGTCGCCGCCCGGCTGGCCGAGTTGGCGGTCGGCGAGCCGGCCGGACGGGTCACCGACATGGGCGGCCCCGAGGTGCTGGACGCCCGGGATCTCGTACGGGCCACGCTGGAGGCGGGTGGGCGGCGCCGGCTGATGATGCCCCTGTGGCTGCCGGGCAGCGGCGCCGCGGCACTGCGCCGCGGCGGCAACCTCACCCCGGAGCACGCCGAGGGCCGGCGGACCTATGCGGAGTTTCTCGCGGAGCGCGCGGGGGACGGGGCGCGGCGATGACGGACCGCCCGGAGCCGCCCGGAGCCGCCCGCAGTGGCCCGGAGCGGTCGGCAGCGGCGGGGCGCATCCGGCCGGCGCCCCGACCCCGCGGTGCCGGCTCCCCCTGCTCAGGGCACGGCAACTCACGTTGCGGGGCGGGCAGTTGACGCCCACGCAGCCCCCCGTCCGGCTCAACCAGCGGACGTGAACAGCTCGTTCTGAGCGGCGTCGCGCGCGGCGAGGACGGCGCCGCGCAGCACCGCCCGCCCGCCGACCGCCCCCGCGCGTACCTCGGTGCGCAGCGGGGAGAGCCGGGCCAGATGCCCGGTGACCCGGCCGGCGAGCTCCTCGCCGCCGCCACGGCCGATCTCCCCGCCGAGGACGACACACCCGGGGTCGAGCACGGCGCACACCGCCGCCACGCCGAGGGCGATCCGCGCGGCCAGCGCATCGAGGAAGGCCGCACCGGCGTCGCCGGCGGACGCCGCGGCCCGTACGACGGCTTCGGCGGGCGGGGCATCGACGTCGGGCGAGGGCGCGTTCGCCGCCCCGGCCCCGGCGGACAGGCCGTGTTCCGCCGCGAGCGCGCAGATCGCGGCGGAGCCTGCCAGGGAGTGGAAGCCGCCGTCGCAGCCGCTCGCCGAGGGCAGCGCGGCGGTGCCGGGGACCGGCAGAAAGCCGATCTCGCCGGTGCCGCCCGAGGCGCCGCGCCGCAGCGTGCCGTCCAGGACCACCGCGGCACCGGTGCCATGGCCGAGCCAGAGCAGGACGAAGGTCTCGCGGTCGCGGGCCGCGCCGTCGCGCTGCTCGGCGATGGCGGCAAGATTGACCTCGTTCTCCAGCAGGACGGGTACGGCGCGCCGCGCGCGCAGCTCGCCGACCAGCGTGGCATGCCAGGAAGGGATCCAGTCGGTGCCGCCGAGCCGCCCGGTGGCGGGGTCGACCAGGCCGGGGGCGCCGACGGCGATGGTGTGCGGAGGGTGTGCGCCCGCAGCGGCGAGGGCCTTGTCCACGACGGCGAGGGCGGTCGCGACGGCCGCGTCGGGCGCGTCGTCCGGGCCGATGGGGACGGTGCGCTCGTCGCGTACCTCGCCGAGGAGGTCCGCCACCGCGACGGTGACGCTGTGCGTCCGCAGATCGAGGCCGACGAGATGGGCCCGGTCGGCGACGATCCCGTAGAGCCGGGCATTGGGCCCGCGCCGCTGTGCACCGCTCTCGCCGACCACCGCGATCAGCCCGGCCTCCTGGAGGCGTTCGACGAGGTCCGCCACGGTCGGCCGGGACAGGCCGGTCAGCGATTTGAGCTGACCGGCCGTCAAGGAGCCCTCGGACTGCAGGAGTTGCAGTGCGAGGCGATCGTTGATGAGCCGTGCGGTGGCCGGGGAGGCGGTGCGGCCGGCCGCTGCCGCGCGCGGTGCATGCATGGCGGGATTCTTTCATCCTGTCGGGCCGACGCCCTTATTATCAGGCAGGGTTCCTGATAGTTTACGCCTCATGGTCGGCACCGGTGTCCCCCACGACGTCACCCCACTCCCCCGCGACGAGCTGCGCCGCGCGCGCCGGTCCGTCGCCCTGGTGTTCCTCATTCATGGCTCGGTCACCGGCAACTTCGCCACCCGTATCCCGTGGATCCAGGACCACACCGGCATCTCACCGGGCCAACTCGGCCTGGCCCTCGCCTTCCCCGCGATCGGCGCGTCGCTGGCGATGCCGCTGGCCGGCCGGATCAGCCACCGCTTCGGCGCCCGCACCGCACTGCGCGGTCTGCTCGCACTGTGGACCCTGTCGCTGGTCCTGCCCGCCCTCTCCCCCGGGCTGTACGTACTGTGCCCGGCGCTGCTGCTCTACGGCGCGGCCTCCGGGATGTCGGACGTCGCGATGAATGCCCTGGGCGTGGAGACCGAGGACCGGCTCGGCAAGCCGATCATGTCGGGGCTGCACGGCATGTGGAGTACGGGCGCCCTGCTCGGCTCGGCGGCCGGCACCGTCGCCGCGCACGCCGAGTGGGACGCCCGGCTCCATCTGGCCGGTGCGGCGCTCGTGCTGACGCTGCTCGGCGCGCTCGCCTGCCAGGGCGTACTGGATCTGCGCAGCGCCCCCGAGGAGCATCCGCCGCCGCGCTTCGCGCTGCCGCCGAGGTCGGCGCTGGTCATCGGGGCGATAGGTTTCTGCGCGGTCTTCGCGGAGGGCGCCGGTCTGGACTGGTCGGCGGTCTACCTCCGCGACGCACTGGGCACCGATGCGGGCCTGGCCGCCGCGTCGACCACCGCCTTCGCCTGCACGATGGCCGCCGCACGGCTGGCCGGGGACAAGGTGGTGGCCCGCTTCGGCGCGGTGCACACGGTGCGGGCCGGCGGGGTACTGGCCGCGGCCGGCGGCCTGTTGATCATCGCGGCGCGGCATCCGGCCCTGGCGATGGCCGGCTTCGGCCTGATGGGCCTCGGGATCGCGGTCGTGGTCCCGCTGGCCTTCGCGGCCGCCGGGCGCAGCGGTCCGGCGCCCAGCCAGGCGATCGCGGGTGTCGCCACGATCACCTACACCTCCGGGCTGATCGCCCCGTCCGCGATCGGCGGGATCGCCCAGGCGACGTCGCTGACGGTGTCGTTCGCGCTGGTGACGACCCTGGCGTGCGGGCTGGTGGTGGGTGCGCGGGTGCTGCGGGTGCCGAGCCGTACGGCGTCCGGCAGCACCCCCGCGGTGACCGGCGATCTGGAACGGTCCTGAGCCCGGCCGCGCCGGATCGCCGACGGCTCAGGCCGCGTTCGCCTCGGCGCCCGCGTCCGACGCCGCCGGCCGGAGCAGCTGCGCGGCGATGCTCCGGGCGCGGTCGGACCACGGAGTGGGGCGCAGCGTCTGCGCATCGACGCGGACCAGCACCCGGTGGCCGTGGGCGTAGATCTCGGTGGCATCCGCCGAGCAGAGCCGGAAGCCGTAGGTGAGGCCGGTGCGGCCGAGGCGTTCGACCCACACGTGCGCCGCGTAGCGGCCGGGCCGGGTGACCGGACGCGCGTAGGAGACGCGCATCTCCTTGATGACGTTGCACATGTCGCCCGCGGCGGCCCAGTCGCCGTCGAAGCCGAAGCCGTGACCGTGCCAGTACTCCGCCCAGGCGCGCTCGACCAGCAGCGGGTAGCGGGAGTTGTGGAGCATGCCGAGCGCGTCGAGGTCGTCGAAGTGGACGGTGACGGGGACCAGTTCGCCGTACGGGACGGTGGTGGCCGGCAGGGTTTCGACGCTCACGGGTGGTGCTCCTGGGGTCTGGGTGCGCCGGTCGGCGCTGTTGATGCGGATATTGCTGGTGGTGCGGGTGGTGCTCATGTGATGAGCCGGAGCCATCGTAAGCGGCTGCTTAGGATGCTTGGTCCGCCGGGATGCGGGGCGTGGTGGTCATGGGCCGGACCGTGGAGCAGTGGCCACGGATCAGTGACGCAGGACATAGCGACCACGAACCGGGATGCACCGGGACGGAGCGGATTTACCCCGCACTAACATTGCCCGGTCATCACCGTGTGAAGAAGTGGAGCAGTCATGGGCCTCGGCGTGCGCTGGACCGTGCATGGCGACGGGCGCAACCCGGCCCCTGGGGCAGTGGTCAGACCGGATGAGCGGCTGTCGTGGCCGCGCACCGTGGGCCTGGGCGCGCAGCATGTCGTCGCGATGTTCGGCGCGAGTTTCGTCGCTCCGGTGCTGATGGGCCTGGACCCCAACCTCGCGATCATGATGTCCGGCGTGGCGACGGTCATCTTCCTGCTGGCGACCCGCGGCCGGATCCCCTCGTACCTGGGCTGCTCACTCTCGTTCGTCGGAGTGGCCGCCGTGATCCGGGCGCAGGGCGGCACCAGCGCGACCGTCACCGGCGCGGTCCTGGTCGTCGGTATCGCGCTGTTCCTCGTCGGCGTCGCGGTCCAGCGGTTCGGTGCGCGGATCATCCACGCGGCGATGCCGCCGGTGGTCACCGGAGCGGTGGTGATGCTGATCGGCTTCAACCTGGCGCCGGTGACGGCGCGTACGTACTGGCCGCAGGACCAGTGGGCGGCGCTGCTGACCATGCTGTTCACCGGGTTCGCCGTGGTATGTCTGCGCGGCTTCTGGTCACGCATCGCGATCTTCCTCGGGCTGGTCTTCGGCTATGCCGTCTCCTGGGTCTTCGACCGTAGCTTCGGGATGATCCACTCGGTGAACGGCGCGGGGAAGGTCACCGATCACTGGCGGCTGGACTTCTCCGCGGTCGGCAAGGCCGACTGGATCGGTCTGCCGCACTTCCACGGGCCCAGTTTCCAGTGGTCGGCGATCCTGGTCGCGCTGCCCGTCGTGATCGCACTGGTCGCGGAGAACGCCGGACACGTCAAGGCGGTCGGCGAGATGACCGGCGACCCGCTGGACGACAAGCTCGGCACCGCGATCTCCGCCGACGGCGCGGCCTCGGTGCTCTCCACCGCGCTCGGCGGTCCGCCCAACACCACCTACTCCGAGAACATCGGCGTGATGGCGGCCACCCGCGTCTACTCGACCGCCGCGTACTGGGCGGCGGCCGGTTTCGCCCTGCTCTTCGGCCTGTGCCCGAAGTTCGGCGCCGTGGTTGCCGCGATCCCCGGCGGGGTGCTGGGCGGAATCACCGTCATCCTGTACGGCATGATCGGCCTGCTCGGCGCCCAGATCTGGGTGCACAACAAGGTGGATCTGCGTAATCCGCTGAATCTCGTGCCGGTCGCCGCGGGCGTCATCATCGGCGTCGGCGGAGTGAGCCTGCAGGTCAGCGATCACTTCGAACTGAGCGGTATCGCCCTGGGCACGATCGTGGTGCTTACCGGCTACCACGCACTGCGCGCCCTTGCCCCCGCACACCTCAAACCGCAGCCGCCGCTGCTGGACGAGGGCACCTCGTCGTACGACAAGGACTGACCGGGCGGCGTCGGGCAGGTGTCCGGGGCGGAGCGGGGAACGCGCCACAACCAGGCGCGCCGTTCGTTCCCCCGTTCCGGTCAAGGACCGCGAGCACACCTCTCTGTCCGTGACCGAGATGTCACGCTGAGTGGATGACGACGACTCAGCGCTATGACGTCCGTGGCCGCCCGGACCCGTCCGTGGGAACCGGCGCCCGGCCCCCGGCCGGCCCGGGATCCACGGCCGCCCCGCAGGTGACGGAGGTACTGACCCGGATGCGGGCGCTGGCCGCGGCGCTGCCCGCCGAGGACGGGGTGGCCGTCTTCAACGGGGTCTATCTGGCCGTCACCGAAGCCGTGGCGCTGCGGATCGGGGACGGCGCGTTCCAGGACCCGGCGGCAGCGGGCGAGCTGGACATCCGTTTCGCGCGGCGGTACTTCGACGCGGTGGATGCCACGGCCGCCGGGCTGCGGCCTCCGGCCTGCTGGCGGCCGCTCTTCCAGCTCCGCCGCCACCCGGGAGTGCATCCGCTGCAGTTCGCTCTGGCCGGGATCAACGCACACATCGGCCACGATCTGGCACTGGCCGTGCTG
The DNA here is from genome assembly GCF_053611685.1 of Streptomyces sp. NPDC054786. NCBI lineage: Bacteria > Bacillati > Actinomycetota > Actinomycetes > Kitasatosporales > Streptomycetaceae > Streptomyces > Streptomyces sp. NPDC054786. The sequence goes on from NZ_JBSHAW010000033.1 coordinate 28,898, forward strand.
GACACCTGCCGGGCGCTGGAGTGCGAACCGGCCGCGCTGGAGACCGACTTCGACCGGGTCGGCGGGGTGCTGACGAGCCTGGAGGAGCGGATCCGCGAGCAGTTGATGCCCGGCCCCGATGTGCTGGACGTCGCCGATCCGCTGACGCATCTGATCGGCTCGTGGAGCCTGGACAAGGCCAGGGACGGCGCCTGGGTGGCGGCCAGGGCGCTGTGGAGCGTACGCCGGCTGCCGGAGGTGACCGAGGAGTTCGCCGAGCGGCTGGATGCCGGGGTGGGCCTGGTCGGGCGGATGCTGCTGACTCCGCTGCCCGGCTGATCCTGCCCACCGCCCGGCCGCCGCGTCGCGGCGATTCCCCGGAACTCCCATACGCCGGCGGTACGTTGACCGAGGGGTCTGATACGAAGGAGTGCGGCTACGGCCATTCGGCTCGGTCTGGGCCTTCCGCAGATGCGGCAGTACGCCATCGGACGCGACGTTCCCGGCGGGGCACGGGCCGCGGAGGAGACCGGTTACGAGAGCCTCTGGGCAGCGGTGCCCTCGTCCGCGCCTTCGCGCACCGCGGCCGGTGCCGTACCCGCCGCCCGTACCAGTGGTTCCATGCGCTCCCCCGCCACCGCTCTCCGGGCCCACAGAGTAGACCTCTGGGGCGCCCATGGCGGTGACGTACCGTCAATTACCCGTCTCGGGCCGTGCCGTGGGGGGTTCGCCGGCCGAGTCCTCGTAATAGGCGACGGTGTCCCCGGGGCTCCCTGTCCTGGCCGCCAGTCTGGCCAGGACCTCCCTGAGCACGGGATGTGCCGTGCCGGCCGCCAGGTCCTGGAGGGCGACGCGAGAGTAGTCACGCAGTGGAACCTGCGTGCCGTGCGGACCCGGGGGTTCGTCGTGCGACATCCGGTCCGCTCCGGGGAACGCCTGCTGATCCATCGGCGCTACATCCTCTCGCGACACCCGCTTGGTCACGCTCGGCCTGTGCACGGCGGAACACGAAGACCTCCGAGTGTGGGCTGTTCCTGGACAGCCCCACCACATCGGAGGTCTTCGCCGTTGAGCAAGACCCACGCATCAACCACGTTGCGGGTCAGGACACGACAGCTCGGCCTAGTCCTCGGGGAGTTCGACCGGCGCGATCTCGTCGTAGACGTCGCCCGGGCCCGGGTTCGTGGCATCCGTCGTCCCGCCGAAGTGGTGCATCACGCCCCACACCGCGTTGAGTGCGGTCTGCACGGCGCCCTCGGCCCAGCCCGCGGTCCAGGAGATGTCGTCGCCCGCGAGGAAGAGTCCCCGCTTGTCCTCGGGGAGCCGGTCCTGCATGAAGTGCGTGAACAGGCGCCGCTGGTAGCGGTAGTGGCCGGGCAGGTTCGCCTTGAAGGCGCCCATGAAGTAGGGCTCGTTCTCCCAGGACACGGTGACCGGGTTGCCGATGATGTGCTTGCGGATGTCGACCTTCGGATAGATCTCCGACAGCGACTTCAGCATGACCTCCATCCGCTCGTTCGCGTCCAGCGGCAGCCACTTGAGGCTGTCGTCGCACCAGGTGTAGGAGAGGCAGATGACGGCGGGCTCGTCCGGTCCGTTGTCGAGCAGATAGGTACCGCGGGTCATCCGGTCCGTCAGCGTCATCGACATGACGTCCCGGCCCGTGTCCTCGTCCTTGTCGAGCCAGAACGGCCGGTCGACGGGCACGAAGAGCTTGCTGGACTCCATGTAGTGGGTGCGCTCCATCGCCGTCCAGTGGTCGATGGGGAACAGCGAATCGTCACACGCGATCTTGCTCAGCAGCATCCAGGACTGCGCGGTGAAGACGGCGGCCTCGTAGGTGCGGATGTCGCCGTCGGCGTCGGTCACCGTGATGCGGTTGCCTGCGGTGCGGTGGAGACGGGTCACCGCGGGCCGGGGCGTGCCCTCGTGCAGCGACGACAGCGAGGTGCCCGGCGCCCAGTGCACGATCTTGGCGGGCTCCCGCTCCCACAGCCGCAGCGGCAGCTGCTGGCTGCCGCCGACGATGCCGCGGTGGTGGTCGTCGGCCTCGGTGTAGACGACCCGCAGGATCTCCAGGATGGAGTTGGGGAAGTCGGTGTCCCAGCCGCCGGTGCCGAAGCCGACCTGGCCGAAGATCTCGCGGTGGCGGAAGGACTTGAAGGCCGTCGAGTCGCAGAGGTAGCCGTAGAAGGTCTGGTTGTCGAGCTTCTCGACGAGCCGGGACCAGATCTCGCGGATGCGCGGGACATCGCGCTCGCGGATCGCCTGGTTCATGTCGGAGAAGTCCGCGCCCTCTTCCAGGCAGGCGTTCCAGGCGTCCATGACCTGGTGGTAGACCTCGGGGAGATCGTCGACCGTCCGGGCGTAGTGCGACTCGCCCTTGAGGTCGACGACGGTCGACGGAGTGTCCGGTGCCAGCGGGTTGGGGAACGGCTCGGTCCGCAGACCCACCAGGTCGATGTAGTGCTGGAGCGCCGTCGAGGACGGCGGGAAGCGCATCGCGCCCATTTCGGCGGTCAGGCCCGCGGCGTCGGACGAGGTGCCCTCGAAGCCGACGGTGCGCAGCCGGCCGCCTATTCGGTCCGCCTCGTAGACGACGGGCTTGAGGCCCATCTTCATCAGCTCATAGGCGGTGATGATGCCGGACAGGCCGCCGCCGATGACAGCGACCTCCTTGCCGTGCTCGATCGCGGGGATCTGGCCGAGGCCCGCCGGGTGGGCGAGGAAGTCGTCGTAGGCGTACGGGAAGTCCGGGCCGAACATGGTGATCGGCGGCTGGGCATCCGCGTGGTGGGCGGCGGTGGGCACCGTGGACGTCATCGGGGGCGGACTCCTTGCAGACAGGGCACAGCAGGCAGGGCAGCGCGGGCCGGGGTGGGCCGGCCTGCGGCGGATCAGAGGGGGTCGGGCGGGGTCGGTTCAGGTCAGCGGGCCGTACAGCTCCGGCCGGCGATCGTGCAGATAGGGGTTGTCGGCCCGGGATTCCTTCAGGAAGGCGGGGTCGACCTCGGCCCGCACCAGCTGCTCGGTGCGGCCGGCGCGGGTACGGACGACACCGTCCGGGCCGGCCACGCAGCTGAGGCCGACGAACTCGAACTCGCCCTCCGCGCCGACCCGGTTGACGTACGCCACGTACATCTGGTTCTCGAAGGCGCGGACCGGGATGACGGACTCGGCGACGAACTGGAAGGGGTGCATCTGCGCGGTGGGCACCAGCAGCAGATCGGTGCCGGCCAGCGCATGGGCCCGGACGTTCTCCGGGAACTCCACGTCGTAGCAGATCAGCAGGCCGATCCGGAGGCCGGCCAGCTCGGCCTGGACGACGGCCTGCTCCCCCGGGGTGAAGAATTCGTGCTCGAAGCAGCCGAAGAGATGCGTCTTGCGGTAGTTCGCGAGGCGCTCGCCCTCCGGGCCGATGAGCTGCGCCGAGTTGTACACCGCGGCGCTGTCGGGCTCGTCCCGCGCGGCGCGCTCCGGGTAGCCGTAGAGCAGCGCGATGCCGTGCTCGGCGGCGATCTTCCCGATGGCCTGTGCGCTGTCGCCGTCGGCGGTCTCGGCGAGGCGGTGGACCGCGTCGCCGATGGCGTAGCCGGTGAGGAACAGCTCGGGGCAGGCGAGCAGTCCGGCGCCGGTCGCCGCGGCCGAACGGGCCGCGTCGTCGAGGACCCGCAGATTGTGCGCGACATCGCCGGGCCGGCCCGAACTCTGGAGCAGGGCGGTGTGCAGCGACGTCATGGAACCCCTCGGCGAGGACGGTGCGGGCGGACGCATTGACGGTACGGTCCGCCGAGGATGCCGGACAAGCCGCCACCGTTGCGCGCCGAGGGACGATTCGTTGCGCGTTCAAGGGATGGTGCGGTGATTCGTTGCGCCCACGCCGGGAGGACCCCGTGCCGATGCGGATCCCGGCTCCTCGTGCACGTTCCGGGAGCCGGGATCGCGCACCCTCGACGAGGTCACCCGCACCCTGGCCGCCCGAGGCCGGCTCGTCACCGACGGCGACACCCTCGCGCTCACCGCGGCCGGCGGGGGCGAGGAGCCGGGCCAGCGCCGGCTGGGCGAGCGGGCCCTGGAGCGCCAGGCTGTTGAGCACCTGCCAGTCGCGCCGGGTCAGCCCGTGTGCGGACAGGACGTGGGCGAAGTCCTCATTGATCAGGGTGTCGAGCGCCTTGAGGTAGTAGCCGATGGGCTTGAGCGGTGTGGTGGTCATGAGGGCCGCCTCTCCGGCAGATGGATGCAGAATGACAAGTACCTGTCCCTGAGTATGCTTCTCCCGGGACGACGGGGGCAACGGGTTATCCGGAGCGGCGAGCGCGAGGAGAGTGCGGATGCACGACGCGGAGCGGGACGGGGCGGCCGGCGATGCCGCTGCGGAGGTTGCGGCGATCGAGCGCGCCATGGTGGCCCTGCGCCGCAGCGCCGCCCGCCGGACGCTGGCACGGCGGGCGGAGCGGCAGGCCGGGGCGCCGGTGCCGGGGGGTGCCGCGTTCGATGTGCTGGATGTCGTCGAGGCCGCCGAGGAGCGCGGGGAGGCGGCCGGGGTGCGCGAGGTGGCGGACGCGCTCCAGGTGGACCAGCCGCGGGCGAGCAAGCTGGTGGCGGCTGCCGTGCAGGCCGGCCACCTCCGCCGGGAGGCCGACCAGACGGACGGCCGGCGCACCCTACTGGCCGTCACCCCGGACGGCCGGGAGCTGCTGGAGTCCGTGCACACCTTCCGGCGCTCCGTGGTGGCGCGGGTGACCCGGGACTGGCCGGGCGCCGAACGGACCGCGTTCGCCCGGCTGTTCACCCGCTTCATGGACGATTTCGGCGCGGCGGGCGGGCCGCCCGGGGACCGCTGACCGGCCGTCAGCACCGCCGCGGCCGCGGCGTTCAGCCCTCGTCGGGCGGCAGGTCCCGCAGGAGCTCTTGCACCGTCTTCCGTACCGTCGAGCGCAGCCAGAGGTGCCCGGTGTCGGCCTCGTGGCGCGGGTGCCACGCCATCTCCATGGTCACCTGCGGCAGCGCGAACGGAATCGGCAGGGTGCGCAGCCCCAGCCCGCGGACCGTCGAGGCCCCGGCCCGTGCGTTGGCCAGGCCGACCGCATCGCTGTCCCGGACCATCATCAGCGAGGCGGCGAAGGTCGGGACGGTGGCGATCACCGTCCGCCGCAGCCCGCGTTCGGCGAGCGCCGCATCGAGGGGGCCGGTCAGCCGGCCGCGCCGGGAGAAGTTGAGATGCGGTGCGCCGGCGAACCGGCGCGCGGTGAGTTTCCCGGTCGTCAGCGGGTGCCCCTCGCGTACCACCGCAACCATGTCGTCGACGAACAGCTCCTCCCTGCGGATCTCCGGCTCGCGGCTGTCGATGACGCCGAGCTCCAGGTCCGCCGCGCCGTCCCGCAGCAGCGGCACATCGAGATGGCTCTCGCCCAGGAAGCGGAGCACGACCTGCGGGGCTTCCCGGGCGACGCGGGCGACCAGCCGCGGTCCGAGGGCGGTGACGAAGAGGTCATTGGCGTAGAGGGTGAACACCCGGGCCAGTTCGGCCGGGTCGGCCGGCGCGGACGGGGCCAGCACACCGTGCGCCGCCTCCACCAGCCGGCGCACCTCGGCCCTGATCTCCAGGGCGCGCGGGGTGGGCACCATATGACGGCCGGCCCGCACCAGGACGGGGTCGCCGATGGTGCGGCGGATGCGGCCGAGCGCGCGGCTCATGGCCGGTCCGGAGAGCCCGAGCCGGTCGGCAGCCGCGGTCACGCTCTCCTCTTCCAGCAGGGCATCCAGCGCCGTCAGCAGGTTGAGGTCGATGCTTGCGTTTCGCGCAATCATGGAGTGCATACCTTGCATTTGAGGTCAACTCACCAGGACTCTAGCGTCCCTGCCATGACCTCGACCGTTTCTCCTCCGGACTCCCCTCCCACGCCCGTTGACGCCCCGGCCCGGCGGCGCTCGGTGACGGCCGCGATGTGTGCCTGTGTACTGGTGGCGCAGTCGCTGGTGGCCGCGATGAACCTCGCGATACCCAAGATCGCCGCGAGCGGGCTGCACCCCTCCCCCGCCCAGTTGCTGTGGATCGTCGACACCTATGTGCTGGTCTTCGCGGGGCTGCTGATCCCGGCCGGTGCGCTCGGCGACCGGGTGGGCCGCAAGGGCGTACTGCTCACCGGGCTCGGCGTGTTCGCCGCGGGCGCGCTGCTGAGCGCGCTGGCGACCGCGCTGCCGGTGCTGCTGGCGGGCCGCGCCCTCTCCGGCGCCGGGGCCGCGCTCCTGGTGCCGGCGACCATGTCCGTACTGCTGCACTCCGCCCCGGCCGACCGCAAGGCCGGGGCGGTGGCCGCCTGGAGCACGGCGGTCGGCATCGGCGGGATGGCGGGCAACGCGGGCGGCGCGCTGATCCTGCAATACCTGCCCTGGCAGGGGCTGTTCTGGGGGTATGTACCCGTCGCCCTGGCCCTGCTGATCTGGGTCGCGACGGGCGCGCCCCGGGTTCCCCGGCAGACCGCGGCGCTCGATCTGCCGGGCTCGGCGCTGCTGGTCCTCGGCGCCGCCGCGCTGCTCTTCGGCATCATCGAAGGACCGGGCCTGGGCTGGGTCTCCGTCCCGGTGACCGGCGCCTTCGCCTTGGCGGTGGTGGTGTTCGCGGTGTTCGTACGGCACGGGCTGCGGGCCGCGCACCCGGTGCTGGACCCCCGGCTGTTCCGGCTGCCGCGGCTGCGCGCCGGCAGCATCGGTATCGCCGTCACCTTCTTCGGGATGTTCGCGCTCTTCTACGTCAATGCGCAGTTCCTGCAGTACGTGAAGGGGTACTCACCGCTGCAGACGGGCTGCGCCATCGTGCCGCTGGCCTTCGGGATGATGGCGGTGACGAAGTACGGCATGCGCGGGGCGCAACGGGCCGGCGAGGCCAGGACGGTCGGCGCCGGTCTGGCGCTGATCGCGGCCGGCCTGCTGCTGCTCTCCACCACGGACGCCCACACTCCGTACGTCCGCTACCTGGTGTTTCTCCTGGTGATGTCGGTCGGTGCGGGGCTGGCGATGCCGACGCTGTCGCATGCGATCGTGGCGTCCGTACCGGCCCGGCGCTCCGGAATGGGCTCCGGACTCCAGGGCGCGGCACGGGAGTTGGGCGCGGCGCTGGGGATCGCCGTGGTGGGCACCGTACTGTCCGTGCGCTTCGCCTCGGGTACCGGACACGGCGCCGCGGTGGCCGCCGCGTTCACCGATGCCATGGCGCTGGGCTACCGGATCGCGGCGGGCGTGGTGCTGGCGGTGGGCCTCGTCGTGGTGCGCGGTCTGCACACCGGCACACGGGCCGAGCGGGATCAGGGGCTTGACCTGAAGCGCGCTTGAGGTAGCAGCGTGGTCGCCATGGACACCGACACGATGCAGCGCCAACTGCGAGAACTGACCGACCGCGCGGAGCTCACCGACCTGCTGGACCGCTATCTCCGCTCACTGGACGAGGGGAGGTTCGACGAGGCCTGGGCCCGCGCCTTCCACACCGAGGACGTCACCGCCGAGCTGCCCATCGGCAGCGTCCACGGCCGCGACGCACTGTCGGCACAGGTCGGCGCCGCGATGGCCCTGTTCGACCGCACTGTGCACCTGGGCACCAACGCCGTCATCGAGATCGACGGCGACCGGGCCACCGCCCGCGGCGCGCAGCTGAGCACGCATGTTCTCGCGGACGGCTCCGAGGGGGTCTTCATCTCCGCGGGCCACGCCGACCACGAGCTGGTCCGGACCGCGGACGGCTGGCGGATCGCCCACTCGACGCTGCGCATCGTCTGGACACAGGGAAAGCCGCCGCGGGTGCCGACGGACGTCGGGGCGGGCGCCTGAGACACCCGCCCCGACGTGGACCGGGAAGAAGCAGGCCTCAGCCCGGCGCCCCCGAGCTGTACCGCCGCAGCAGCGGCGAGAGCACCAGGACGGACTTCGTCCGCTCCACGAACGGTTCGCCCGCGATCCGCTCCAGCACCCGCTCGAAGTGCCGCATGTCGGAGGCGAAGACCTGGACGACGGCGTCCGCCTCACCGGTGACGGTGGAGGCGGACGCCACTTCCGGGTAGCGCGACAGGCCGCGGTGGATCGCCTCGGGCGAGGTGTTGCGGCGGCAGTAGATCTCGACGAACCCCTCGGTCTCCCAGCCGAGCGCGGCCGGATCGACCCGTACGGTGAAGCCGGTGATCGCGCCGTCGGCCCGCAGCCGGTCCACCCGCCGTTTGACGGCCGGTGCGGACAGCCCGACCTCCTGGCCGATATCGGCATAGCTGCGGCGGGCGTCCTCGGCGAGGGCGTGGACGATGCGTTCGTCGAGATCGTTCAGTCGCACTGCGGGTGGATCACTTCTCTGCGGTGGCCAATCGGGAACGGCGCATGCCGTAACCGAAGTAGACCACAAGGCCCACGGCCATCCAGACACCGAAGACCACCCAGGTCACGGCGCCGAGGCTGCCCATCATGTAGAGGCACAGCAGAAAGCCGATCGCCGGGAAGAGCGGCGAGAGCGGGGTACGGAAGCTGCGCGGCATATCGGGCCGGGTGCGGCGCAGCACGATCACCGCGATATTGACCAGCGCGAAGGCGAACAGCGTGCCGATGCTGGTGGCGTCGGCCAGCTGGCCCAGCGGCACCGCGGCGGCGAGCACCCCGCAGAACAGCGAAACGATCACGGTGTTGGCGCGCGGCGCACCGCTCTTCGGGTGCACCTTGGCGAACACCTTCGGCACCAGCCCGTCCCGGGACATCGCGAAGAGGATGCGGGTCTGGCCGTAGAGCACGGTGAGCACGACGCTGGCGATGGCGATGACCGCACCGAAGGCGAGCAGTACGGCCCAGAAGCTCTGGCCGGTGACATCCTTCATGATCCCGGCCAGCGCGGCCTCCGAGCCCTTGAACTTCTGCCAGGGCATCGCGCCCACGGCGATGGCCGCGACCAGGCAGTACAGCGCGGTGACGATCACCAGCGAGAGCATGATCGCGCGCGGCATGTCGCGCTGCGGGTTCTTGGCTTCCTCACCCGCGGTGGAGGCGGCGTCGAAGCCGATGTACGAGAAGAAGAGGGTGGCGCCGGCGGCGCTGACACCCGCCATGCCCATCGGCATGAAGTTCGCGTAGTTGCCGGACCGCACACCCTGCACGGCAACGCCGCAGAACAGCAGCAGCGCAACGATCTTGACGACGACCATGATCGTGTTGGCCCGGGCGCTCTCCTTGGCCCCGCCCAGCAGGAACACCATCGCCAGCAGCACGACCAGCAGGGCCGGCAGGTTGAAGATGCCGCCGTCACCGGGCGGCTGGGACAGCGCGTCCGGGATGGTGAATCCCAGCGTGCCGTCGAGCAGTTCGTTCAGATACTGGCCCCAGCCCACGGCGACGGCCGCGACCGAGACGCCGTACTCCAGGATCAGACACCAGCCGCAGACCCAGGCGACCAGCTCACCGAGGGTGGCGTAGGCGTAGGAGTACGACGAGCCGGAGACCGGGATGGTGCCGGCCAGCTCCGCATAGGACAGCGCGGAGAACAGGGCGGTGATACCGGCGATGACGAACGAGATGATGACCGCGGGTCCGGCGTCCGGGACGGCCTCGCCGAGGACCACGAAGATGCCGGTGCCGAGGGTGGCACCGATGCTGATCATGGTCAGCTGCCACATGCCCATCGAGCGACGGAGCGATCCCCCCTCGCCCTTACCGCCCTCGGCGACCAGCCGCTCGACGGGCTTGCGCCGCATCAACCGGGTGCCGAGGCCTCCGGAGGAGGGGGGCCGGGGGTCGCTGGCCCCTGAGGGTGGGGCTGCGCCGTGCTCCAACACTGGGGTGGCTCCTTTATCGCTGCCGATCGGATGACGATACGGATGACGGCGACCGGCAGCGGTCGGTACAAGGGCATGCCGAAGCACCCCGCAGCAGGAGACCGCCGAGCAGACGGACTCCGTCACTCCACGTATAGCGCTTGACCTTACGGCCCGCCGCTGACCTGCCGTAATGCAGGTTCCTTGCGCAACTGCGAATGATCGTTGCGCACCCGCGCGGCGGGCGGTGGTTCATTGCGCGCTTCGGTCCGATCGTACGGGTTCGGGCACGGTGGCCGAGAACCGGGCCGGGGGCCGCGATCATGCGACCGGCCCCGCACCGAGTCGGTGCGGGGCCGGTGAGCGGCGGTGCCGGGGCGGTGGTACGTCCCGTGGGAGGTCAGTTCCAGCTGTCGTGCAGCGGCTTGCCCTCGGCGTAGCCGGCGGCGCTCTGCACACCGACCACGGCCTTGTCGGCGAACTCCGCCAGGGAGGCGGCACCCGCGTAGGTGCAGGAGCTGCGGACCCCCGCGATGATCGTGTCGATCAGGTCCTCGACACCGGGGCGCGCCTGGTCGACGAACATCCGCGAGGTGGAGATGCCCTCCTCGAAGAGGCCCTTGCGGGCCCGGTCGTAGGCCGACTCATCGCTCGTACGGTTGCGCACCGCACGCGCGGAGGCCATGCCGAAGCTCTCCTTGTACGGCCGGCCGTCGGCGGTGTGCTGGAGGTCGCCGGGCGATTCCAGGGTGCCGGCGAACCAGGAGCCGATCATGACGTTGGAGGCACCCGCGGCCAGCGCCATCGCGACATCGCGGGGGTGGCGCACCCCGCCGTCCGCCCAGACGTGCTTGCCGAACTTCTTTGCCTCGGCGGCGCACTCCAGGACCGCGGAGAACTGCGGCCGGCCGACGCCCGTCATCATGCGAGTGGTGCACATCGCGCCCGGCCCGACGCCGACCTTGATGATGTCCGCACCGGCCTCGATCAGATCGCGGACGCCCTCGGCGGCGACGATATTGCCCGCCACGATCGGGACCTGCGGGTCCAGCCCACGCACGGCCTTGACCGCGGCGATCATCGACTCCTGGTGACCGTGCGCGGTGTCCACGACGAGGGTGTCCACGCCGGCGTCCAGCAGCGCCTTGGCCCGGCCGGCCACATCGCCGTTGATGCCGACGGCCGCCGCGATCCGCAGCTTGCCGTTGGCGTCGGTGGCGGGGGTGTACAGGGTGGCGCGGAGCGCGCCCTTGCGGGTGAGGATGCCGACCAGCATGCCGTCCGCGTCGACCGCGGGCGCGAGCTTGCGGTTGGCGGCGTCGAGGCGGTTGAAGGCCTCCCGCGGGTCGATGTCCGCGTCCAGGACGAGCAGGTCCCTGGACATGACCTCGGCCACCTGGGTGAAGCGGTCCACGCCGGCCAGGTCGTGCTCGGTGACGACGCCGACCGGGCGGCCGCCCTCGACGACGATGCCCGCGCCGTGCGCCCGCTTGGGCAGCAGCGCCAGGGCGTCGGCGACGGTCGCGACCGGGGACAGCACGATCGGGGTGTCCAGGGCCAGATGGCGGCGCTTGACCCAGGTCACGACGTCGGTGACGACATCGAGCGGAATGTCCTGCGGAATGACGACCAGGCCACCACGGCGGGCAACGGTCTCGGCCATCCGGCGGCCGGCGATCGCCGTCATGTTGGCGACCACGAGGGGGATGGTGGTACCGGTCCCGTCGTGGGAGGACAGATCCACTCCCTGGCGGGATCCCACGGCGGAGCGGCCGGGCACCATGAACACATCGTCGTAGGTCAGGTCGTAGGGCACCGAAGAACTCTCTTCGAGCGCGCCGTTCTTCGGATTGAGGAATCGCATACAGCCAGGATACGGGCCCTGACCAGGGCTCATATGATGATCCGAGCCATCCCTCGGCCGTGTGTGCGATCCCCCAAAGGGCGCTGTGCGGGGTGAGATGTCCACGCCAGGACGGGGGTGATCGGACCCCCGGCGGGCCGCCCGGCATCGTCGCCGGTCAGGCCCGGTACGGCACCGCTACACGCCCTGCCGGTCCCGCCCCCTGGCCATGATCACGGCCAGGCCGGTGTCCGTGTCGCGCCAGTAGCCCACCGCATCCGCCAGTACGCCCTCGACGATGCTCCACTCCTCCGGCGCCGCGGCCGCATAGCCCTGCCAGCCCGTCACGACGAGCAGCCTGCCACGGTCGGCGGGGCACCAGGACAGATCGGTGAGGCAGTCGGCGAGCGCGTCCCAGTTGCGGCCGAACCACTCCGGCAGCCGCAGTGCGCGGGCGCACCGGTCCATGAAGTCGGCCTTGTCCACGACCCCCTCCAGATCCAGCGACGTGCCGGTCCAGCCGGCGTCCCGCGCGGCGGCCAGCGCCTCCGCCACGGAGCGCTCCGCGGGCCAGGGCAGCACCCCGGGTGGCGTACTGCCGTCGAGCACCGCCGCGAGCGGCCGGGGCACAGAACCCGTCATCGAAGCACCGCCTTGAAGGTCCGGTAGTGGTCGTCGGTGTAGTACGTCTCATGGGTCTGTCCGGTGACGAGCCGGCGGGCTCCGCGGTCCGGGGAGCCGGGGGTGGGGACCGTGTACTCGTGGTAGTAACCGCGGGGCTGACGGGGCAGCAGCCGCTCACGGTTGCCGAACACGGTGCCGTCCTGCGGGTAGCGGAAGGGCCCGCCGGTGTCGATGAGCCGGAGGGTGTCCCGCGCCTGGGAGGGCAGCGCGCCGACCGGGACGACGGGCCTGCCCTGCGCCCATTGCGGAACGCCGGAGGGGCTCGGGGCATCCGCGACGGCCGTGGCGGTGGACCGCGGCGGTCCGGGCGAACTCCCCTTGGTGCCACCGCCCGTGGCACACCCGGCCAGCACGAGGAGCAGCCCGGCGAGCAGCGCGCCGAGGACCGCGGCGGCTCGGCGCGGAGCGGAGCGGATCACCATGCGCCGATGCTGTCACAGGGCCGCGCAGGCTGCTCGTCGATGACCGCCCCCGGTGTGCACGGGGCGGGGCGGCGGGATGGGCACGCACGGCCGTCCGCGCCGTGTCCCGCTCCGGCGGAGGTCACGCCCCGTCAGGATCCGCCCGGTCGAGTGCGGGGCGCGGGCCGGGGCCGGTCTCCAGGAGCAGATGGTCGGCGGCGGCGGTGTCCGTGACCAGGCTCGTCACCAGCCCGGAGCGCAGCACCGCGCCGATCGCCTCGGCCTTGCGTCGGCCGCCGGCGATGGCGACGACCTCCGGGATACGGCGGAGCCGGTCCGCTTCGACGGTGATGCACCGCTCGCCGAGGTCCCGGCCGATGCGCCGCCCCTCGGCGTCGAAGAGGTGCGCCGACATCTCGGCGGCCGCACCCAGCGAGGCGTAGTGCTCCCGCTCCTGCTCCGACAGCATGTCGTAGACGGTCGAGACGCCCGGCTCCCAGGAACCGATGGAGACACAGGCGACGGTGACCTTGTCGAAGTACTCGAAGGCGCGGGCGATCCCGGTCTGGCGGCGCAGCGCCTCGGCGGTCGCCGAGTCGGGCAGCAGCATCGGCGCATAGATCGGATGCGCCTCGCCTCCGGAGACATCGGCCGCACGGCGCACCGCCTCGACCGAGCCGCGGTCGGCGGTGCCCGCGTCGTACACACCGGTCAACTGCACGACGGTGCACGGCGGGAGGCGGTGCAGCGCGGCCGCCATATGGATGGTCGACCGGCCCCAGGCCAGCCCCAGCACATCGCCCTCGGCGACCAGCTCGCCGAGGAGATCGGCCGCGACCTCGCCGAGGTTCTCCGGGTCGGCGGCATCCTCGGGCGGCGTCTGGCCGCCGAAGGCGGGGGGAGCGTCCGCGGGCGACTCGACGACCACCGCGTGCCGCAGGCCGTAGCGGGCCCGCAGGGCGTCGGAGCGTTCGGCGTCCAGCTCGGAGGGCACCCGGATCTCGATCCGTACAAGATCACGTTCCAGGGCGGTCTCCAGCACCCGGGCGACCTTGAACCGGCTGACGCCGAACTCCTCCGCGATCTGGATCTTCGACTTGTTCTCAAGATAGAAACGGCGGGCCATGGCCGCGGCCTGCACCAGCTCGGCAGGGCCCATTCCGGACTGTGGGCGGCTGGCTACCACGAATTTCTCCCCTTTTGCGCATCTGATCGAGTCTTTGCTCATCCTTTCAGAAACCCGGCGGCAACGGGGACCATCACTCCCCCGACCCTCGTGAACGCTCGGTTGCGCCCCGCACAACCGGCGGCGCGGCCCCGCCCCCACGCGGATTCCCGTGGCGTGAAACAGCCGGGCCGCCGGGCCCGCCCACCGCACTCAGTGCGCGCAGCCCCAGCCCGCCGCGGCGGTCGCCGACTCGGCCTTCTCGCGCAGGTCCCGGACGGCCTTGGCCGGGTCGTCCGCGCCGTACACCGCGGAGCCCGCCACGAACACATCGGCGCCCGCCTCCGCGCACCGCTCGATGGTGGCCGCCGAGACCCCGCCGTCCACCTGGAGCCACAGCTCCAGACCGTGCCGGGAGATCAGCTCACGGGTGCGGCGGATCTTGGGAAGCATGATGTCCAGGAACGGCTGGCCGCCGAAGCCCGGCTCCACGGTCATGATCAGCAGCATGTCGAGCTCGGGGAGCAGATCCTCGTACGGCTCGATCGGCGTGGCCGGCTTCAGCGCCATCGACGCCCGCGCACCCTTGGCCCGGATCTCCCGCGCCAGCCGCACCGGCGCGGCCGCCGCCTCCACGTGGAAGGTCACGGACCCGGCCCCGGCCTCGATGTACTGCGGCGCCCAGCGGTCCGGGTCCTCGATCATCAGATGCAGATCGAGCGGGGTGTCCGTCGCCTTGCTCAGCGACTCGACAACCGGCGCACCGAGGGTGAGATTCGGGACGAAGTGGTTGTCCATGACGTCGACGTGCAACCAGTCGGCGCCCTCGACGGCCCGCGCCTCCTCGGCGAGGCGGGCGAAGTCTGCGGACAGGATGCTGGGGTTGATCAAGGCCATGCCCCCAGTATGGCGTGCGGGCCGGGAATGGTCGGAGGCGGGACGGAACGGGGCCGGACGGGGAGCCGGAGCGGGCCGAGCGGGGCGCCGAAGAGGGCCGAGCGGGTTCGGTCGCCGGCCGTCGCGGCTCCGCTTCCCGAGGAGAGCGCGAGGCGAGCGGGTACGGCCGGAGGCAGCGGACGCCCCCTCCGCTCACCTTGTTCGTGCCCGCGCAGGTGCCCGGAAACGGGCAGACCTCGTGGGCGTCGCGGTCCGCTCGATGCTGTTCCCGTTCGCCCTGGGCACCGGGCCGGGCATCCGGTGGACCCCGCCAAATCCCAGGCGAATCCGCTGAGTTCGGAGCGGTTCACGGGGCTCGCGCCATCCGTGACGGCGTGCCCCGTACTCACGTGGATCATCGAGAGCCGCGGCATCTCCCGGACACCGCTCGGCCGGACAGCCCTGGCGGCCGGAGCACAGCACGCCGATGCCTCTCCCCCGGCGCCCCGGCGACCCGAGCTGACGGCGAGCTGACGCCGGGCCGGCCGACGGGCCGCACCGGCCGGCTTCGGCCCGGTACGGCGGCGGCCGACGGAACCCGTCAGCCCTGCGACGACGCTTCCGGCTCCGCCTGCCGCCCCGTCCCGTACCGCCCTCAGCCGGTCCGTCGCAGCAGCGCCAGGTACATCGCGTCCGTGCCGTGCAGATGCGGCCACAGCTGGACGTCCGGGCCGTCACCGAGTGCCGGTACGCCGGGCATCAGCGGCCGGGCGTCGATCCACTCCACCTGCACCGGCTCGCCGCCCCGCCCCTTGAGGACGTCGTCCACCACGGCCCGGGTCTCGGCGGGATGCGGCGAGCAGGTCGCATAGCCGACGACACCGCCGACCCGCACGGCCGCGAGCGCCTGTCGGAGCAGCTCGCGCTGCAGCGGGGCGAACCCGTCCAGATCCTCGGGGCGACGCCGCCAGCGCGCCTCCGGCCGCCGGCGCAGCGCCCCCAGACCGGTGCACGGCACATCCACCAGCACCCGGTCGAAGACGCCGGGCCGCCAGGCCGGGCGGGTGCCGTCGGCGGCGATGACCGCGTACGGACCGGGGTTGCCGTCGAGCGCCCGCGCCACCAGGCGTGCGCGGTGCGGCTGCTTCTCCGAGGCCAGCAGGGCGGCACCGCGCTGCGCCGCGAGCGCCGCCAGCAGCGCCGCCTTGCCGCCGGGGCCCGCGCAGCCGTCGAGCCAGGCGCGGTCGGGGCCCTCGACGGGCGCGTTCGCCAGCGCGAGGGCGACGAGCTGGCTGCCCTCGTCCTGCACCCCGGCACGCCCTTCGCGGACCGGCTCCAGGGCGCCCGGCTCACCGCCCTCCGCCAGCCGCACCGCATACGGGGACCAGCGCCCGGGGAGCGCGCTCTCCTCGCCCACCGCCGCCACGAGCTCCTCGGCGGTGGACCGGCCGGGCCGGGCCACCAGCGTCACCTCGGGGCGTTCGTTGTCCGCCTCCAACAGGTCCTCGATACCGGCCCGGCCGCCGCCGAGCGCGTCCCACAGCGCCGAGACGACCCAGCGGGGGTGCGCATGCACGATGCCGAGGTGGTCCTCGGGGTCCGCGTCGTACTCCGGGGCGACCCGCTCCAGCCAGCCGTCCAGGTCATGGGCCGCGATCTTGCGCAGCACCGCATTGACGAACTTCGCCCGCCCGTCACCCAGCACCACCCGCGCCAGCTCGACGCTGGCGCTCACCGCGGCATGCGTCGGAATGCGGGTGCCGAGCAACTGGTGCGCCCCGAGGGTCAGCACGTCCAGGACCGGCGGGTCCACCTCCCGCAGCGGCCGGTCGACGCACTGCGCGACGATCGCGTCATACGTCCCCTGCCACCGCAGTGACCCGTAGACCAACTCCGTCGCCAGCGCCGCGTCCCTGGCGTCGAAGTCACCGCCCTCACGCGCCTTGCGCAGCAACGGCGGCAACACGAGATTCGCGTACGCGTCCCGCTCGTCGACGGCCCGCAACGCCTCGAACGCGAGGATCCTGACCGGGTCCTTCTGCGGGCGGCGATAGGGCTTGCTGGGGCGACGACGCGGCTGCTGACTCACAGAAAAGGTGCTCCGGATACGAGATGAGGGTTCCGTCCCAAGCCTACGCGGGCGCGCGGCCCGCACGCGCGGGGAGGCCGGACGGTGAACCGGGGCCGCCATCCGCCGGCCGTCGGCCCCAGGACGGGGACGGGCCCGGACGGCCGGGGCTCAGTCCCCCAGCCGCTCCCCGCTCTCGATTCGCACCCCGCGCGCCCAGTCCGCCGCCTGCATCGGCTTCTTGCCCTGCGGCTGGACCCAGATGAGTTCTACGGGGTGGCTGCCGGTGCCGACGTACACCGCCTTCTTCGTGACGGCGAGTTCGCCGGGCGCCAGGACGGGCTCGGTGTGGCCCGCGGCGGAGGCCGCGGACATCAGCTTGAGGCGCTCGCCACGGAAGACCGTCCAGGCCCCGGGCGCGGGCGCACAGCCGCGGATCACCCGGTCGACCCGCAGCGCGGGCGCCGTCCAGTCCACCTTGGCGTCCTCGACCTCGATCTTCGGCGCGAGCGTGACACCCTCGGCCGGCTGCGGCACCGCCTGCAGCGTGCCGTCCTCGATGCCGTCCATCGTCGCCACGAGCAGCCCGGAACCGGCGAACGCCAGCCGGGTGAGCAGGTCGCCGCTGGTGTCCGTCGGCCGGACCTCCTCGGTCAACACCCCGAAGACCGGGCCGGAGTCCAGGCCGGTCTCGATCTGGAACGTCGAGGCGCCGGTCACCTCGTCCCCCGCCAGCACCGCATGCTGCACGGGCGCCGCGCCCCGCCACGCGGGCAGCAGCGAGAAGTGCAGATTGACCCACCCCATGGCGGGAATGTCGAGCGCGGACTTCGGCAGCAGCGCGCCGTAGGCGACCACCGGGCAGCAGTCCGGCGCGATCTCCCGCAGCCGGGCCAGAAAGTCCTCGTCGCGCGGCTTGAGAGGCTTGAGCACCTCGATGCCCGCCTCCTCCGCCCGCTCCGCGACGGGGCTGGCGACCAGCTTCCGGCCGCGTCCCGCGGGCGCGTCGGGCCGGGTGACGACGGCCACGACCTCGTGCCGGTCCGAGGCGATCAGGGCATCGAGGGCGGGTACGGCGACCTCGGGGGTGCCGGCGAAGACAAGCCTCATGGGTGGCGATCTACCTCTCACACGCAGCGGAACGACTCACCAGTCTATGGGCCCCGTCCCAGGCCATGGGCGGTGGATCCAGGGGGCGTACAAGATTTCCCGCGCCTCGTACGGAAGCTCGTGCGCCCCCATACCGTGACCAGAGCCGCTGCTGTCGCGTTGGTCAAACAGCATTGACCCGGACCGGGCCGCTTTGACGGCCCGCTCGCTTTCATCCTTCCTTTTCCACGCCGGTTCGAGAGGCTTGCTCATGGCCGACCACGCAACCCACGACGCCCAGGCGCGCGCCAGCCTGCATCTCCTGGTGCGGGACATCGAGCGGGTGCGCCGGCAGGTGGACGCACTGCGCACGCTGACCGCTCAGCTCGGCAACGTCTACCGGCCGCGGCGCACGGGCCCCTCCGCGGGCTTCGTCGTCTACGGACGCGCGCCCGCCCCGACGGTGCGCCTCGCCCAGGAGTTGCGGGACAGCGTCGAAACACTCGTCACGGCCGCGGTCGACTTCGACCGTTCGCTGGGATTCTCCTGGGACGCGGTGGGCTCGGCGCTGGGCGTCACCAAACAGGCGGTGCACCGCCGTTACGGTGCCCGCAGAGCCGCCGCCCAGCCCACCGCTGAGAACAACGGCGGTGAGCCGACGGTGCGTTCACCCGATTCCGCCGCGACCCGTGCGGTCACCATGGCCGCGGGCCTTTCCGGCTCCCCGTCCGTCCCTGCCGCCCGTTCCCTGCATGCCCAGCCCTCCGCGGTCTCCCGCGACGAGCCGGCCCGCCCGGGCGCCTTCCCCGGTCCCCGCAACGGCTGAACCACCCCGGCACCGAGCGCCCTCCGCTCCTTCGTCGCTCGCCAACGCCCCGGGACCACCCGCCACTTCGGGGTCCCGGGGCGGCGCCATGTCCGGGAGCGCCGGGACGCAGGGCGTCGGATGACACCGGGTCAGGGCGTCGTGGACCCGCGGCGTCACGGCACTACGGCGTCACGGCATCACGGCTCCATGGCAGGCCGCGTCGGGGGCACAGCCTGGGCAGGCACGCTTCCTCACCACGGTGCGGCGAACTCCGCCCGAACCGGACGAACGTCCCTCCCCTTCCGCGGCTTCGCCCACCCGTCGAGCCTCACCCCAGATCGGGCGGATCGATCCGTACCCGCACCGCCTCCCCCTCCCGCTTGACCAGCCGGGCCGCGCGGGCGGCCTTGAGCGCCGCGGCGAGGGCGGCGCCCTGGCCCGGGCGAACGCGGACCAGCGCGCGTTCCCACTGCTCGCCCGGCGGAGGGTCACCCGGCCGCCGCGGACGCGCGGGGTCCGGTACGGGCAGTGGTACGGGCCCCAACACCTCGGCCCCTTCGGGGAGTTCGGCATCCCTCAGCAGCTCGACGACATCCTCGGCACGGCCGGCCACCGACGCCATCCGCGACACCGGAGGGAATCCCAGCTCGGCCCGCTCGGCCAGCTCGCGGACCGCATGGCCCACCGGATCCCAGCGCACCAGCGCCTGCACCGGCCGCAGCGTCGGCTCCGCGATCACCGCGACAGTGCCGCCCTCGGCCTGGCCGCGGACCAGCGCGGCGGCGCCCAGCCAGCGGCGCAGCGCCTCCTCCCCCGCCCGCAGGTCCGGCCGCCCCAGCAGCGCCCAGCCGTCCAGCAGCAGCGCCGCCGCATATCCGCCGTCCTCGGCAACCGGCTCCGCGCCCGGTGTACTGACCACGAGTGCGGGAGCCCCCGGAACCGCTGCCAGCACATGATCACGCCCCGAGGTGCGCACCGGGACCGACGGGAACACCCGGCCCAGCTCCTCCGCCGTCCGCCGCGCCCCCACGATCTGGGCCCGCAGCCGCGCGCCGCCGCACTCGGCGCAGTGCCAGTCCGGCTCCGGCCGGCCGCACCACGCACAGACCAGCTCGCCGGCGTCCTGCGACTCCAGCGGGCCCGCGCAGGCCCGGCAGCGCGCGGGGGTACGGCACCGTTCACAGGCCAGCCGGGGCGCATAGCCCCGGCGCGGGACCTGGACGAGCACCGGTCCGTGCTTGAGGCCCTCGCGCACCACCTGCCACGCCATCGTCGGCAGCCGGGCGGCGCGCGCGGCGGCGTCCCGCGCCTCGTCACCGTCGCCGACCGTACGCACCAGGGGCGCCGCGGTCCGCACCTGCTCGCGCTCGGCGGTCAGCGGACGCGCCCAGCCCGTCTCGACCAGCTGGGCCGCCTCGACCGTGCAGCTCAGCCCGCCCAGCAGGAATCCGGCGTGCTCATTGACCGACCGCTGGATGAGGACCTCACGGGCATGCGGCTGGGGTGCATGCGGATCGCTGTGGCTGGCGTCCCCGTCGTCCCACAGGGCGACCAGGCCCAGATCGGCGACCGGCGCGAACATCGCCGCGCGGGTCCCCACCACGGCGCGCACCGCGCCACGGCTGACCGCCAGCCAGCGGCGGTAGCGCTCCTCGGGCCCGGCATCGGCGGTCAGCAGCACATGCCGGCCCTCCCCGATCAGCTCGCCGAGGGCCGCGTCCACCCGCGCCGCTGCGCGTCCGTCCGGCACCACCACCAGGGCGCCGCGCCCGCCCGCCAGCGCCGCGGCCGCCGCCCGCGCCAGCTCCTGCGGCCAGGTCGCCCCGGGCAGCGCCGTCCACACCGCCCGCGGCGCATCCCCCCGCGTCAGCGCCGCCAGAAACCCGGGGCCCGCCCCGTAGCGCTCCCAACTGCCCGGCTCCGGCGGTGCGTTGGGTGGCAGCGGCGCGGGCGACGGCTTGGCCTCCGCCCGCGCCCGGCGCGGTGGGACGGCCAGCTGCACCACATCCGCGAGCGTCCCGGCATAACGGTCCGCCACCGCCCGGCACAGCCCCAGCAGCTCGGGCGTCAGCACCCGCTCGGGCGACAGCACCTGCGCGATCGGGGCGAGCACCCCGCGATAGTCGCTCTCCGCGACGCGCTCCACGATGAACCCGCTGACCAGCTTGCCGCCCTCACGGCGGCCGCCCTTCTCCCCCGCCCCGAACCGCACCCGCACCCGCACCCCGGGCTGCGCCTCGGCATCCATCGCCGCGGGCACCGCGTAGTCGAAATACCGGTCGAGGTGCACCAGCCCCTTGTCGACCAGCACCCGCGCCACCGGGAGCTCGGCGGCCAGCTCGGCTCCCCGCCACGTCCGTGGCTTCGCCCGCTCCGCCTTCGTCTCCCGCACGGCCTCCCGGATGAGGGCCAACTGCTCGCCCGCACCCGACGCCCCCGCCTCCGGTCGCCCGTTCTCCCTGCTCACAGCATCAGTCTTAGCAGATGGCACCGACAGCGAGGGGCCCTGTGGACAGCCGACGGCCCCGGACCGCCAAGCGGTCCGGGGCCGTGGGTCACTTCACGGGCCGTGGGGGACTTACAGCCCCGCAGCCTTCTTCAGCGCCTCCACCCGGTCCGTGCGCTCCCAGGTGAAGTCCTCCAGCTCACGGCCGAAGTGGCCGTAGGCGGCGGTCTCCGCGTAGATGGGACGGAGCAGATCGAGGTCGCGGATGATGGCCGCCGGGCGGAGGTCGAAGACCTCGCCGATGGCCTGCTCGATCTTGTCGGTGTCGACGGTCGCGGTGCCGAAGGTCTCGACGAAGAGACCGACCGGCTCGGCCTTGCCGATGGCGTAGGCGACCTGGACCTCGCAGCGGGCCGCGAGGCCGGCGGCGACGACGTTCTTGGCGACCCAGCGCATCGCGTAGGCGGCCGAGCGGTCGACCTTGGACGGGTCCTTGCCGGAGAAGGCGCCGCCACCGTGGCGGGCCATGCCGCCGTAGGTGTCGATGATGATCTTGCGGCCGGTGAGGCCGGCGTCACCCATGGGGCCGCCGATCTCGAAGCGGCCGGTCGGGTTGACCAGCAGCCGGTAGCCGTCGGTGTCCAGCTTGATGCCGTCCTCGACGAGCTGGTTGAGGACGTGCTCGACGACGAACTCGCGGATGTCGGGCGCCAGGAGCGAGTCGAGGTCGATGTCGCTGGCGTGCTGCGAGGAGACCACGACGGTGTCGAGGCGGACGGCCTTGTGGCCGTCGTACTCGATGGTGACCTGGGTCTTGCCGTCGGGGCGGAGGTAGGGGATGGTCCCGTTCTTGCGGACCTCGGAGAGACGGCGGGAGAGCCGGTGCGCGAGGTTGATCGGGAGCGGCATCAGCTCCGGGGTCTCGTCGCAGGCATAGCCGAACATGAGGCCCTGGTCGCCGGCGCCCTGCTTGTCCAGCTCGTCGTCATCGCCCTCGACACGGTTCTCGTACGCGGTGTCGACACCCTGGGCGATGTCCGGGGACTGCGCACCGATGGACACCGAGACGCCACAGGAAGCGCCGTCGAAGCCCTTCTTGGACGAGTCGTAACCGATGTCCAGGATCTTGTTGCGGACGAGGTTGGGGATGTCGGCGTACGCCTTCGTCGTCACCTCGCCGGCCACATGCACCAGGCCGGTGGTGATCAACGTCTCCACGGCGACCCGTGATGTCGGGTCTTCCTTGAGGAGAGCGTCGAGGATGGTGTCGCTGATCTGGTCAGCGATCTTGTCGGGGTGGCCCTCGGTGACGGACTCCGAGGTGAACAGGCGGCGGGACACATCGCTCCCTGGGGTTGCAGCGGCTGCTGGCTGATCATTGGCGGAAGGGCCGAGAGCTGCGCTCGGCCCGATCCACTCGCCAGTTTATCGGTCGTGTGCGGCGTTCGGGCACGCGGTCTCGATTTATGGACCCCCAGTGACCTGGGACACCACGGCCCACGGTAGGACGATCACCTTGAGCATGGGCCGGGTCAAGGGGATCGGCCGGATTTTAGGGGGCCGGAGGGGTGATGCCGCGGTCCGTACGGGCACGTCAGGGGCGGATCTCGGCCAGACGGGGCGCGACCAGGTCCCAGACCGTTTCGGCCAGGGCTTCCTTGGGGCCGTACGGGACCGGGGTCTCGGTTCCGTCGGCCGCCAGGATCACCGCCTCGTTCTCGGCCGAACCGAACGCCTTGTGCTCCCCGACCTCGTTGACGACCAGCAGGTCACAGCCCTTGCGGGTGAGCTTGGCGCGACCGTTGGCGAGCACGTCGTCGGTCTCCGCCGCGAAGCCGACCACGAGCTGGCCGGGGCGGGCCCGCTCGGCGGAGAGCTCGGCAAGGATGTCCGGATTTCGGACCAGAGTGACCGGTTCCGGCTCCTGGCCCTCGACCTTCTTGATCTTGCCGGTGGTGTAGACGGCGGGCCGGAAATCGGCGACCGCGGCGGCCATGACCACGGCATCGGCGTCGGCGGCGGCCTTCAGTACGGCTTCCTGGAGCTGACGGGCCGTGCCGATGCGGATCACCTCCACCCCGGCCGGATCGGGCAGCTCGGTGTTGCCGGCGACCAGCGTGACCCGGGCGCCGCGGGCCGCCGCCGTACGGGCGAGCGCATAGCCCTGCTTGCCGGAGGAGCGGTTGCCCAGGTAGCGGACGGGGTCCAGCGGCTCGCGGGTGCCGCCCGCGCTGACCACGACATGGCGGCCGGCGAGATCCAGCTCCGTCGCCCGTGCGCCGCGGGCCAGCACCCGGCGGCAGAACTCGAAGATCTCGACCGGGTCGGGGAAGCGGCCCTTACCGGTGTCGACGCCGGTCAGCCGGCCGACCGCCGGGTCGATGACGAGGGCGCCGCGGCGGCGCAGCGTGGCGACATTCTCCTGAGTGGCGGGGTTCTCCCACATCTCGGTGTGCATCGCCGGGGCGAAGACCACCGGGCAGCGCGCGGTGAGCAGGGTATTGGTCAGCAGATCGTCGGCGAGGCCGTGGGCGGCCTTGGCGAGCAGATCGGCCGTGGCGGGGGCGACCACGACGAGATCGGCGGCCTGGCCGATCCGGACGTGCGGGACCTCGTGGACGGATTCCCAGACCTCGGTACCGGCCGGGTTGCCGGACAGCGCCGACCAGGTGGCCTCGCCGACGAAGTGCAGCGCCGAGGCGGTCGGCACCACCCGTACGTCGTGTCCGGACTCGGTCAGCCGCCGCAGCAGCTCGCACGCCTTGTACGCGGCGATCCCGCCGCTCACCCCCAGGACGACCCTGGGCCGCTCCCGCTCCCGCTCACGCCTGTCCATCGCTTCGCCGCTCCCCGGGCCTAGGTCCGTACGTATGCCCCTATGACACACCAAGGGCCCGGCGGTCGCGCCGCCGGGCCCTTGGGTGAAATGTTCCGCTGCTTACTGGGCCGGGCCCTCGATGGCCTCGGAGGTCAGCAGACCCGCGTTGATCTCGCGGAGCGCGATCGACAGGGGCTTCTCGTGGACGTGGGTGTCCACGAGCGGGCCGACGTACTCGAGCAGGCCCTCGCCGAGCTGCGAGTAGTACGCGTTGATCTGACGCGCGCGCTTGGCGGCGTAGATCACCAGGCTGTACTTCGAATCGGTGGCCTCGAGAAGCTCATCAATGGGCGGGTTGATGATGCCCTCGGGTGCAGTGATGGAAGAGGACACTCTCTACCTTCCGAAGGGGGATGAAGCGGGGGTGTAACGCAAAGTCTTGGACGGTCCGGGGGAGCTGCGCGGTCAGGCGCTGGTGTTCTCGTCTCCGGATCGATTCAGCATCAAGGCTAGCAGCTCACGGCTGACGTCCTCGACGGAGGTGTTGACAAGCGTCACATCGAACTCTTTCTCCGCTGCCAGTTCGATCCTGGCGGCGGCCAGCCGACGCTCGATGACCTCCGGCGCCTCCGTGCCCCGGCCGGTGAGCCGGCGGACCAGCTCGTCCCAGCTCGGCGGGGCCAGGAAGAGCAGATTCGCCTCCGGCATGGACTCGCGGACCTGGCGGGCGCCCTGCAGATCGATCTCCAGCAGGACCGGCTCCCCGGCCTCCAGGCGGTCCAGCACCGCCTTGCGGGGGGTGCCGTACCGGTTGCCCGCGAATTCGGCCCATTCGAGCAGCTCACCGTTGGCGATGAGCTTGTCGAACTCCTCGCCGTCGACGAAGAAGTAATGGACGCCGTGCCGCTCCCCGGGGCGCGGCTTGCGGGTGGTGGCCGAAACCGAGAGCCACACCTCGGGGTGGACCTTGCGCATATGCGCGACGACCGTGCTCTTGCCGACCCCGGAGGGGCCGGAGAGCACGGTCAGTCGCGGTTGTCTGGCCGGGGGCGCGGGGGTCGTCCCCCCGGAGACTGCAGAACTCATGCAGCGATTATTCCAGCTTCCCGGTGATGCCGGAAAATTCAGGAAGCAGTGCTGCCGAACTCGCGCTCCAGCGACGCGATCTGGTTGGAGCCAAGACCCCGGACACGGCGGCTCTCGGAGATCCCGAGTCGCTCCATGATCTGCTTGGCGCGGACCTTGCCGACGCCCGGCAGGGACTCCAGAAGGGCGGAGACCTTCATCTTGCCGATGACGTCGTTCTCCTGGCCCTGCTTGATGACCTCATGGAGGGAAGCACCGGAGTGCTTGAGCCGATTCTTGACCTCGGCGCGCTCCCGGCGAGCCGCGGCGGCCTTCTCGAGCGCGGCTGCGCGCTGTTCAGGGGTAAGGGGCGGAAGAGCCACGCCTACGTCACCTCGGATGTCGAACTGTCGGATACGGACCGGTGTGGAACCTAGTCGCCCCGCACCTGCGGAGCAACGAGCAACGCGCTTACGTGCAGTGCTCTCGTCGGAGACTAGCGCCAGAGGGCGCCGGAGTCAGCGAGAACAAGCGAAAAGTCCTGGTCAGACTCTGCTGACCAGGACAATTCGGGACCAAAGTCCCCGTCGGAAGGCTCTTAACCGAGCGCGATGCGCACTTCGTCGGCGAATCGGTCCGCCGCGGCGCGCAGCGCCGCGGCGTCCGGGCCGTGCCGCAGCACCCCCCGGCTGACGCTCGGCACGACATTGCGTACGGCGTCCCCGAAGACCTTCGGGAGGTCGGCGGGGGTGGCGCCCTGGGCGCCGATGCCGGGTGCGAGCAACGGGCCGTTGATCGCCAGATCGAACGAGGAGAGATCGCCGAGCGTGGCGCCGACGACCGCGCCGAAGGAGCCCAGCGGCTCGGCACCGGCATTCTCGGCGGCGAGGTGGCCGAGCATGGTCGCGGCGAGCGTGCGGCCGTCCTCGCGCACCGCCCGCTGGACCTCGGCACCCTCCGGGTTGGAGGTGAGGGCGAGGACGAAGAGCCCGGCACCGTTCTCGCGCGCCATGTCGGAGGCCGGCTTCAGCGAGCCGTAGCCGAGGTACGGGGAGACGGTCAGCGCGTCGGAGAACAGCGGCGAGTCCTTGCGCAGGTAGGTCTCCGCGTAGGCGGTCATGGTCGAGCCGATGTCGCCGCGCTTGGCGTCCATCAGGACCAGGGCGCCGCGCTCGCGCGCCTCCTCGACGGCGGTCTCCAGTACGGCGAGGCCGCGCGAGCCGAAGCGCTCGAAGAACGCGGACTGTGGCTTGAAGAGCGCGACCGTCTCGCCGAGGGCCTCCACCACGGTCCGGGTGAACCGCGCCAGACCCGCCACATCGTCGTTCAGGCCCCAGTCGGCCAGCAGCGAGGCGTGCGGGTCGATGCCGACGCAGAGCGGACCGCGCTCGTCCATGGCGCGGCGCAGGCGGGAACCGAAAGGCTCGGTCATGCGGACACCTTCTTGTGCTCGGCGCCGACCGCGTCGGCGAGGGTGGCGTACGGACTGTTGCGCAGACGCGCGGCGAGGCCCTTGTGGATCGCGCGGCACCAGAACGGGCCCTGGTAGATGAAGGCGCTGTAGCCCTGGACGAGGGTGGCGCCGGCGAGGATGCGCTGCCAGGCGTCCTCGGCGTTCTCGATGCCGCCCACCCCGATGAGGGTGATCGTGTCGCCGACGCGGGCGTAGAGGCGGCGCAGCACCTCCAGCGAGCGCTCCTTGACGGGCGCGCCGGACAGCCCGCCGGTCTCCGCGGCCAGCCGGGGGTCGGAGGTCAGGCCGAGGCCCTCGCGGGCGATGGTGGTGTTGGTGGCGATGATCCCGTCCAGGCCCAGCTCCACGGCCAGGTCGGCGACCGCGTCCACATCCGCGTCGGCGAGGTCGGGGGCGATCTTGACCAGCAGCGGGACCCGGCGGGCGGTCACCGTACGGTCGGCGGCCTCGCGTACGGCCGTCAGCAGGGGGCGGAGGTGGTCGACGGCCTGGAGGTTGCGCAGCCCCGGGGTGTTCGGGGAGGAGACATTGACGACCAGGTAGTCGGCGTGCCGGGCGAGCCGCTCGGTGGAGGTGACGTAGTCGGCGTTGGCCTCGGCCTCCGGTACGACCTTGGTCTTGCCGATGTTGACGCCGACGGTGGTGGGGAAGACCGGGTGGCGGGCCGCGAGGCGGGCCGCGACGGACGCGGACCCCTCGTTGTTGAAGCCCATCCGGTTGATCAGCGCGCGGTCCGGTACGAGCCGGAACAGGCGCTTCTTGGGGTTGCCCGGCTGCGGCTGGGCGGTGACCGTACCGATCTCGACATGGTCGAAGCCGAGCATGGTCATCCCGTCGATCGCGACGGCGTTCTTGTCGAAGCCGGCGGCCAGGCCGAAGGGGCCGTGCATCCGCCGGCCCAGGGCCTCGGTGCGCAGCTCCTTGTAGCGGGGCGCGAGGGCGGCCGCCACGAAGGTGCGCAGCACGGGGATGCGCACGGCCAGCTGGATCCAGCGAAAGGCCAGGTGGTGGGCCTGCTCGGGGTCCATGCGCTTGAAGATCAGGTGGAAGAAGAGGCGGTACATCGTCGGGTGTGCCTTCCGCGGTGAGGAGTGAGGGGCTCACGAAGAGGGGGACACCGCGTCGGTGTCCCCCTCCTCGCCGCTACTCCTCGCGGGCCGCGGTGAGATGTTCGGCGTGTTCCTGGAGGGAACGTACGCCGACGTCTCCGCGGGACATGGCCTCGATGCCCTGTACGGCCGCGGCCAGCGCCTGGACCGTGGTCAGGCAGGGGATGCCGCGGGCGACGGAGGCGGTACGGATGTCGTAGCCGTCCAGCCGGCCGCCGGTGCCGTAGGGGGTGTTGACGATCAGGTCGACCTGGCCGTCGTGGATCAGCTGGACGATGGTCTTCTCGCCGTCCGGGCCCTCGCCCTCGGACTGCTTGCGGACCACCGTGGCGTTGATGCCGTTGCGGCGCAGCACCTCGGCGGTGCCGGAGGTGGCGAGCAGCTCGAAGCCGTGCGCGACCAGTTCCCGCGCAGGGAAGATCATCGAGCGCTTGTCCCGGTTGGCGACCGAGACGAAGGCACGGCCCTTGGTGGGCAGTGCGCCGTACGCGCCGGTCTGCGACTTGGCGTAGGCGGTGCCGAAGACCGAGTCGATGCCCATGACCTCGCCGGTGGAGCGCATCTCCGGGCCGAGGATGGTGTCCACCCCGCGGCCGTGGATGTCGCGGAACCGCGACCAGGGCATCACCGCTTCCTTGACGGAGATCGGCGCGTCCAGCGGCAGCGTGCCGCCGTCGCCGGACCTGGGCAGCATGCCCTCGGCGCGCAGTTCGGCGATGGTCGAGCCCAGCGAGATACGGGCGGCGGCCTTGGCCAGCGGCACCGCGGTGGCCTTCGAGGTGAAGGGGACCGTACGGGAGGCGCGCGGATTGGCCTCCAGGACGTACAGGATGTCCCCGGCCATCGCGAACTGGATGTTGATCAGGCCGCGGACGCCGACGCCCTTGGCGATGGCCTCCGTGGAGGCGCGCAGCCGCTTGATGTCGAAGCCGCCCAGCGTGATGGGGGGCAGCGCACAGGCGGAGTCGCCGGAGTGGATGCCGGCCTCCTCGATGTGCTCCATGACGCCGCCGAGGTAGAGCTCGGTGCCGTCGTAGAGCGCGTCGACATCGATCTCGATGGCGTCGTCGAGGAACCGGTCGATGAGGACCGGGTGCCGGTCGATCAGGCCGGCGTGGCGGGTGAGGTACTCGCCCAGCGACGGCTCGTCGTAGACGATCTCCATACCGCGGCCGCCGAGCACGTAGGACGGGCGGACCATGACCGGGTAGCCGATCTCGGTGGCGATCCGCTTGGCCTCGTCGAAGGAGAAGGCGGTGCCGTACTTGGGGGCGGGCAGCCCGGCCTCGGTGAGCACCCGGCCGAAGGCGCCGCGCTCCTCGGCGAGGTCGATCGCCTCGGGCGAGGTGCCGACGATCGGCACACCGTTGTCCTTGAGCGCCTGCGCCAGACCGAGCGGGGTCTGCCCGCCGAGCTGGACGATGACGCCGGCGACCGGACCGGCCTGGGTCTCGGCGTGCACGATCTCCAGGACGTCCTCGAGCGTCAGCGGCTCGAAGTACAGACGGTCGGAGGTGTCGTAGTCCGTCGAGACGGTCTCCGGGTTGCAGTTGACCATCACGGTCTCGTAGCCCGCGTCGCTGAGCGCGAACGAGGCGTGGACGCAGGAGTAGTCGAACTCGATGCCCTGGCCGATGCGGTTGGGGCCGGAGCCGAGGATGATCACGGCCGGCTTCTCGCGGGGCGCGACCTCGCTCTCCTCGTCGTACGAGGAGTAGAAGTACGGGGTCTTCGCGGCGAATTCGGCGGCGCAGGTGTCGACCGTCTTGTAGACCGGGCGGACACCCAGGGCGTGCCGGACCTCGCGGACGACGTCCTCGCGCAGCCCGCGGATCGCGGCGATCTGGGCGTCGGAGAAGCCATAGCGCTTTGCGTCCGCAAGGATCTCCGGGTGGAGCTTCTCGGCGGCCGCGATCTCGTCCGCGATCTCCTTGATGAGGAAGAGCTGGTCGACGAACCAGGGGTCGATCTTCGTGGCGTCGAAGACCTCCTGGGGCGTGGCACCGGCCCGGATCGCCTCCATGACGGTGTTGATCCGGCCGTCGGTGGGGACCTGGGCGACCTTCAGCAGCTCCGCCTTCGCACCCGGGGCGGTCACGAAGTCGAACTGGCTGCCCTTCTTCTCCAGGGAGCGCAGGGCCTTGTTGAGCGCCTCGGGGAAGTTGCGGCCGATGGCCATGGCCTCGCCGACCGACTTCATCGTCGTCGTGAGCGTGGCGTCGGCGGCCGGGAACTTCTCGAAGGCGAACCGCGGCACCTTGACGACGACATAGTCGAGGGTCGGCTCGAAGGAGGCCGGGGTCTTCTCGGTGATGTCGTTGGGGATCTCGTCGAGGGTGTAGCCGACGGCGAGCCGGGCGGCGATCTTCGCGATCGGGAAGCCGGTGGCCTTGGAGGCCAGCGCCGACGAGCGCGAGACGCGCGGGTTCATCTCGATGACGATGACCCGGCCGTCCTCGGGGTTGACCGCGAACTGGATGTTGCAGCCGCCGGTGTCCACCCCGACCTCGCGGATCACCGCGATGCCGATGTCCCGCAGGAGCTGGTACTCGCGGTCGGTGAGCGTCATCGACGGGGCGACGGTGATCGAGTCGCCGGTGTGCACGCCCATCGGGTCGAAGTTCTCGATGGAGCAGACGACCACGACGTTGTCGTTCTTGTCGCGCATCAGCTCCAGCTCGTACTCCTTCCAGCCGAGGATGGACTCCTCCAGGAGCACCTCGGTGGTCGGCGAGAGCGTCAGCCCCTGGCCGGCGATCCGGCGCAGCTCGTCCTCGTCGTGGGCGAAGCCGGAGCCGGCGCCGCCCATGGTGAAGGAGGGGCGGACGACGACGGGGTAGCCGCCGAGCTCGTCGACGCCCGCCAGGACGTCGTCCATGGAGTGGCAGATGACCGAGCGGGCGGACTCGCCGTGGCCGATCTTGGCATGGACGGCCTTGACGACCTCCTTGAACAGGTCGCGGTCCTCGCCCTTGTTGATCGCCTCGACATTGGCGCCGATCAGCTCGACGCCGTACTTGTCGAGGGTGCCGGACTCGTGCAGCGAGATCGCGGTGTTCAGCGCCGTCTGGCCACCCAGGGTGGGCAGCAGCGCGTCGGGGCGCTCCTTGGCGATGATCTTCTCGACGAAGTCCGGGGTGATCGGCTCGACGTAGGTCGCGTCGGCGATCTCGGGGTCGGTCATGATCGTCGCCGGGTTGGAGTTCACCAGGATGACGCGCAGGCCCTCGGACTTGAGGACCCGGCAGGCCTGGGTGCCGGAGTAGTCGAACTCGGCGGCCTGGCCGATGACGATCGGGCCGGAGCCGATGACCAGGACGGACTGGATATCGGTGCGCTTAGGCACGCTGGCCCTCCATCAGGGAAACGAAGCGGTCGAAGAGGTACGCGGCGTCGTGCGGACCCGCGGCGGCTTCGGGGTGGTACTGGACGCTGAAGGCCGGCTGGTCGAGGAGGTGCAGGCCCTCCACCACGTTGTCGTTGAGACAGACGTGGGAGACCTCGGCACGGCCGAAGGGGGTGTCGGAGACCGCGTCGAGCGGGGCGTCGACGGCGAACCCGTGGTTGTGCGCGGTGACCTCGACCTTGCCGGTCGTACGGTCCTGCACCGGCTGGTTGATGCCGCGGTGCCCGTACTTGAGCTTGTAGGTACCGAAGCCCAGCGCGCGGCCCAGGATCTGGTTGCCGAAGCAGATGCCGAACAGCGGTGTCCTGCGCTCCAGGACGCCCTGCATGACGGAGACCGGGTGGTCGGCGGTGGCCGGGTCGCCGGGGCCGTTGGAGAAGAACACGCCGTCCGGCGCCACCGCGTAGATGTCGTCGACGGTGGCGGTGGCCGGCAGGACGTGCACCTCGATGCCGCGCTCGGCCATCCGGTGCGGGGTCATGCCCTTGATGCCCAGGTCGATGGCGGCGACGGTGAACTTCTTGGTGCCGATCGCCGGGACGACGTAGGACTCCTCGGTGGCGACCTGCGTGGACAGGTCCGCGCCCTGCATCTCCGGGGCCTGGCGCACCTTGGCCAGCATCGTGCCCGCGTCGGGCAGCGCCTCGCCGGAGAAGATGCCGACCCGCATGGCACCGCGCTCGCGCAGATGGCGGGTCAGGGCGCGGGTGTCGATGCCGCTGATGCCGACGACGCCCTGGGCGACCAGCTCGTCGTCCAGCGAACGCACCGAGCGCCAGTTGGACGGGGTACGGGCGGGGTCGCGCACGACGTAGCCGGAGACCCAGATCCGCTGCGACTCGGGGTCCTCGTCGTTCACGCCGGTGTTGCCGATGTGCGGGGCGGTCATGACGACGACCTGGCGGTGGTACGAGGGGTCGGTCAGCGTCTCCTGGTAGCCGGTCATGCCGGTGGAGAACACCGCTTCGCCGAAGGTCTCCCCCACGGCCCCGTAGGCGCGGCCGCGGAAGGAGCGGCCGTCCTCCAGGACGAGTACGGCGGGGAGCCCCCTTGTTCCGTGGGCGGTACCCCTGGTGGAGGTCGTCATCGTGCGCCTTCCGTTTCGGTGTGCTCGGTGGTGCTGTTGGTGTGCTCGGTGGTGCTGAGCCGGTTGACGGCCTCGACCCAGGCCGGGTGCTCTTCCGCCCGGTCGGAGCGGAAGCCGGAGTCGATCTGCCGGTCGCCGTGCTCCCAGGTGACGATCAGCAGGCCGCCCTCGGTCAGGACCTTGCCGGCGATGCCCTTGTCGAGGCGGGCGCCGCGCAGTGCGGCGGCCGGCACGAAGAAGTCCGCCGCGCCCGGCCGTACGACGTCCAGCCCCTGGTCGGTGAGGGTCAGCTCGGCGCGGCTACGGGTCCCCAGACCGCGCGCCACGATCCGGTCGAGCCACTGCCCGGCGGTGGTGGAGCCGTGGTAGCGGCCGCTGAGCGTCAGGTGTGGCTCACCGGGGGCGTCGGGAGTGGCGGGTAGCTCGGGCAGATCGCCCTGGAGCGTGCCGCGCCACTTCCAGCCCTGGCGCATCAGCCAGTAGACGAAGGCGATGAAGACCAGCAGGCCGGCGACCCAGCCGATCCGTGCGGCCCAGTCGGTGACCGGCGCGGAATGCTGCGCTGCGGCCAGTTGGATCAGTGGAGGAGTCACGCCAGCTTCCCGTCGACGACCGTTGCCCGGCCCCGCAGGAAGGTGTGCGTGACACGTCCCGGCAGCTCACGGCCCTCGTAGGGGGTGTTGCGGCTGCGGGAGGCGAAGCCCGCGGGGTCCACCTCTCCACGGTAAGCGGAATCGAGCAGCGTGAGGTTGGCGGGCTCACCGGCTGAGATGGGGCGGCCGTGGCCCGTGGCCCCGCCGATCCGCGCGGGCTTGACGGACATCCGGTCCGCCACGCCCTCCCAGGTCAGCAGACCGGTCTCGACCATCGTCCGCTGCACGACCGACAGCGCGGTTTCCAGGCCCACCATGCCCATGGCGGCCGCGGCCCACTCGCAGTCCTTGTCCTCGTGCGGGTGCGGGGCGTGGTCGGTGGCGACGATGTCGATCGTGCCGTCGGCGAGTGCCTCGCGCAGGGCCATCACGTCGCGCTCGGTGCGCAGCGGCGGGTTGACCTTGTAGACGGGGTTGTACGTGCGCACCATCTCGTCCGTCAGGAGCAGGTGGTGCGGGGTGACCTCGGCCGTCACATCGATCCCGCGGGACTTGGCCCAGCGCACGATCTCGACGGATCCGGCGGTCGACAGATGGCAGATGTGCACCCGCGAGCCCACGTGCTCGGCGAGCAGCACGTCACGGGCGATGACCGACTCCTCGGCGACGGCGGGCCAGCCACCGAGTCCCAGCTCCGCCGAGACGATGCCCTCGTTCATCTGGGCGCCCTCGGTCAGGCGCGGTTCCTGGGCGTGCTGCGCGATGACGCCGCCGAAGGCCTTCACGTACTCCAGGGCGCGGCGCATGATCACGGCGTCGTCGACGCACTTGCCGTCGTCGGAGAAGACGGTGACCCCGGCGGCGGACTCGTGCATGGCGCCCAGCTCGGCGAGCTTCTTGCCCTCCAGGCCGACGGTCACGGCACCGATGGGCTGCACATCGCAGTAGCCGGACTCCTTGCCGAGCCGGTAGACCTGCTCGACGACACCGGCGGTGTCGGCGACGGGAAAGGTGTTGGCCATGGCGAACACCGCGGTGAAGCCGCCGCCGGCCGCGGCCCGCGTGCCGGTGAGGACGGTCTCGGAGTCCTCGCGGCCGGGCTCGCGCAGATGGGTGTGCAGGTCGACGAGCCCCGGCAGCAGCACCTTCCCACCGGCCTCGACGACCTCGGCGCCCTCGTCCGGAAGCCCCGTGCCGACCGCCTCGATGAGCTCGCCGTCGATCAGGACGTCCTGCGGCTCCCCGCCGAGCACCTTCGCACCACGGATCAGGATCTTGCTCATGGTTCTTACTTCTCCTCGGTACGGGGGTGGGTGACGGCGGGTTCGTTGCCGCCGAGCAGCAGGTAGAGGACGGCCATACGGACGGACACCCCGTTGGCCACCTGCTCGATGACCGTGCAGCGGTCGGAGTCGGCGACCTCGGCGGTGATCTCCATGCCGCGGACCATCGGGCCGGGGTGCATCACGAGGGCGTGCCCGGGCATCCGTGCCATCCGCTCGCCGTCCAGGCCGTAGCGGCGCGAGTACTCGCGCTCGGTCGGGAAGAAAGCGGCGTTCATCCGCTCGCGCTGCACCCGCAGCATCATCACGGCGTCGGACTTCGGCAGCACGCTGTCGAGGTCGTACGACACCTCGCACGGCCAGGTCTCGACACCGACCGGCACCAGGGTGGGCGGGGCGACGAGGGTGACCTCGGCGCCGAGGGTGTGCAGCAGGTCGACGTTCGAGCGCGCGACCCGGCTGTGGAGCACGTCTCCGACGACGGTGATGTGCCGTCCCCCGAGGTCCTGGCCGAGCCCGGCGTCGGGGCCGATGAGCCGGCGCCGCATGGTGAAGGCGTCGAGCAGGGCCTGGGTGGGGTGCTGGTGGGTGCCGTCGCCGGCGTTGATGACGGGGGCGTCGATCCAGCCGGAGTTGGCGAGGCGGTAGGGGGCGCCGGAGGCGCCGTGCCGGATGACGACGGCGTCGACGCCCATCGCCTCCAGGGTCTGGGCGGTGTCCTTGAGGGACTCGCCCTTGGAGACGCTGGACCCCTTGGCGGCGAAGTTGATGACGTCGGCGGAGAGCCGCTTCTCGGCGGCCTCGAAGGAGATCCGCGTCCGGGTCGAGTCCTCGAAGAAGAGGTTGCAGACCGTGCGTCCGCGCAGGGTGGGGAGCTTCTTGATCGGCCGGTCGGCGACCCGGGCCATCTCCTCGGCGGTGTCGAGGATCAGGACGGCGTCGTCGCGCGTGAGGTCGGCGGCCGAGATGAGGTGACGCTTCATCCGGTTTTCTCCGTGAGTGAAGGAGGTGTACGGGAATGTCCGTTGAGCAGGCATGCCTGCGGGCCCGGGGTCACCGGGTCCGTACGCGGTGCGCTATCGCTCGCCGGCCGGGGCGGTGTGCTTCACGCCGAGCAGCACGGCGTCCCGGCCGTCCTCCTCGGTGAGCTGGACCTTGACCGTCTCCCGCAGCGACGTGGGGAGGTTCTTGCCCACGTAGTCGGCGCGGATCGGCAGTTCGCGGTGGCCGCGGTCGACGAGGACCGCCAGCTGTACGGCGCGCGGCCGGCCGATGTCGCCCAGCGCGTCCAGCGCGGCGCGGATGGTGCGTCCGGAGAAGAGGACGTCGTCGACGAGCAGGACGACCCGGCCCTCGATGCCGTCGGCGGGGATGTCCGTGCGGGCGAGCGTGCGGGCCGGGCCCAGGCGCAGGTCGTCGCGGTACATCGTGATGTCGAGCGAGCCGACCGGGATCGTCCGGCCAGTGATCTCTTCGAGCTTGGCAGCCAGCCGACGGGCGAGGAAGACGCCGCGGGTCGGGATCCCCAGGAGCACCACATCGTCCGCGCCCTTGGCGCGCTCGACGATCTCGTGGGCAATACGGGTGAGCATCCGCGCGATGTCCGGGCCTTCGAGCACCGGCCGCGCGGGGAGCTGAGCTGTCGTGTCGGAACTGCTTGCGTCCATATGAAACGGACCTCCTTCTCCGCCTCACGGGACGGACCTTAAAGGACGTCGGAATTACGCAGCCCAGGCTATCAGGAGCCCTCCCAGGAGCCGTCCGCACCCCTGACGGGTGAGGGTCTGGCCCGTTCCGCTTGACGAAGTCAGATTACGCTGCGTAACCTCACAGTGAGTTACCAGTCTTCGTCCGGGGAGCCTTATGTCCAGCGAATACGCTAAACAGCTCGGGGCCAAGCTCCGCGCCATCCGCACCCAGCAGGGCCTCTCTCTCCACGGCGTCGAGGAGAAGTCCCAGGGCCGTTGGAAGGCCGTCGTGGTGGGTTCGTACGAGCGCGGCGACCGTGCCGTGACCGTGCAGCGCCTTGCCGAGCTGGCGGACTTCTACGGCGTTCCGGTGCAGGAACTGCTGCCGGGCACGACACCGGGCGGAGCGGCCGAGCCGCCGCCGAAGCTGGTGCTCGACCTGGAGCGCCTCGCCCATGTCCCGCAGGAGAAGGCCGGCCCGCTGCAGCGCTACGCCGCCACGATCCAGAGCCAGCGCGGCGACTACAACGGCAAGGTCCTTTCGATCCGCCAGGACGACCTGCGCACCCTCGCGGTCATCTACGACCAGTCGCCCTCGGTGCTGACCGAGCAGCTGATCAGCTGGGGCGTGCTCGACGCCGAAGCACGCCGCGCCGTGCAGCACGACGAGATCTGACCCGCTTCACCACCTGCAGAAACGTGCCGCCGCTCCGGGTTCCGGGGCGGCGGTTTTTCTGTACCGGCGCACTGAGGGCGCACGCCGGCAGCGCACGGTGCGCCAGGAGAGCCCCCATACGGCGTTCTGCGGGCATGCGAAGGGCCCGGAGCATTGCCCCTCGCTCCGGGCCCGTTCACACGCTCTGCCGACCGCCTACTGCGCCTCGCGCCGCAGGCTCGGCTTCAGCTCCTTGAACCGGCCGAGGAGGCCGTTGACGAAGGCCGGGGAGTCGTCCGTGGAGAACTCCCCGGCGAGCTGTACGGCCTCGTCGATCGCCACCGCGTCCGGGGTGTCGTCCACCCAGAGCAGCTCATAGGCGCCGAGCCGCAGGATGCTGCGGTCGGCCGCCGGCATCCGGTCCAGGTCCCAGTCGACCGCGTAGGTGGAGATCAGCTCATCGATCCGGGCGGCATGGTCCGCGTACCCCTCGACCAACTGCAGGGTGTATTCGTTCACCGGCGGCTGACGGGAGTCGGTC
Source organism: Streptomyces sp. NPDC054786 (assembly GCF_053611685.1). Classification (NCBI taxonomy): domain Bacteria; kingdom Bacillati; phylum Actinomycetota; class Actinomycetes; order Kitasatosporales; family Streptomycetaceae; genus Streptomyces; species Streptomyces sp. NPDC054786. The sequence goes on from NZ_JBSHAW010000033.1 coordinate 65,755, forward strand.
CGGGCGTGCCGCATCCAGTCCGCGAGCACGGACTGCACATCGGCACCGCGCTGGTCGGCCTCGAAGAGTATCTGGAAGGCGCGCTTACGGGCCTTGGTGCGGGCAGCCACGGTTAGCTGTTCACCCGGCCGAGGTAGTCGCCCGTGCGGGTGTCGACCTTGATCTTCTCGCCGGTCGTGATGAAGAGCGGCACCTGGATGGAGTGGCCGGTCTCCAGCTCGGCGGGCTTGGAGCCACCGGTGGAGCGGTCGCCCTGCACGCCGGGCTCGGTGTGCTTGATGTTCAGCTCGACCGCGGCAGGCAGCTCGACGTAGAGCACCTCGCCCTCGTGCTGCGCCACGACCGCCTCGAAGCCCTCGATGAGGTAGTTCGCGGCGTCGCCGACGGACTTACGGTCGACGTGCAGCTGGTCGTAGGTGTCCATGTCCATGAAGACGAAGTAGTCGCCGTCCATGTACGAGAACTGCATCCCGCGCTTGTCGACGGTGGCCGTCTCGACCTTCACGCCGGCGTTGAAGGTCTTGTCCACCACCTTGCCGGACAGCACGTTCTTGAGCTTGGTGCGGACGAAGGCCGGGCCCTTGCCGGGCTTGACGTGCTGGAACTCGACGACGGACCAGAGCTGGCCGCCGTCGAGCTTGAGCACCATGCCGTTCTTGAGGTCGTTCGTGGATGCCACGGTTGCGGAATCTCCTGGACTGCAGGTGGTGGGACCCCGGAGCACGCGCACGCCGAACCCCTACGGCTCAGAGTGCGAGCAGCTCCTTGGTCGTGATCGTGAGTAGCTCGGGCCCGCCGTCCGCCTCGGGGCGGACGACGAGTGTGTCGTCGATCCGGACACCCCCACGGCCCGGGATGTGAACCCCCGGCTCGACGGTGACCGGCACGCAAGCGTCCAGTTTACCCATGGCGGCAGGCGACAATTGAGGGTCCTCGTCGATTTCGAGTCCCACGCCGTGCCCGGTCCACGGCCCGAGCCCCTCGCCGTACCCCGCGGCGTCCAGCACATGACGGGTCACCCGGTCCACCTCACGGCACTCCACACCCGGCGCAAGTGCCTCCCGCCCGGCCCGCTGGGCTGCGAAAACGAGATCGTACAGCTCGATCTGCCAGTCCGAGGGCGTGGTGCCGATGACGAAGGTCCGGCCGATCTCGCAGCGGTAGCCGCGGTAATTGGCGCCCAGGCAGACGCTGAGGAAGTCGCCCTCCTCGACCCGCCGATCGGTGGGCAGATGCCCGGGGCGGCCGGCGTTGGGGCCGGTCGCGACGGACGTGGGGAAGGCCGGGCCGTCCGCACCGTGGTCCACCAGCCGGCGCTCCAGTTCCAGGGCGAGATGCCGCTCGGTGCGGCCGACCAGGATCGATTCGAGGAGCTCTCCCAGCGCCTGGTCGGCGATCTCGGCGGCGATCCGCAGACAGGCGATCTCGTCGTCGTCCTTCACCAGCCGCTGCGCCTCGACCGCGCAGGCCAGATCGGTCAGCCGCAGCCGGGGCGCGACCTGGGAGAGCGCACGGTGCCGGGTGACGGTGAGGTGGTGCTCCTCGACGGCCAGGGCGTCCGCGCCGGCCGTCGCGGCCAGATCGGCGCCGGCCACGACCGGGTCGCCGCCACGGGTCGGCAGCACCGACACCTGTACGTCGTCGGCCGGCCGCCCCTCGGCGGGATCACCGCTCAACGGTCTGCCGCACAGCAGCACATCGTCGACCGGGCCCAGCAGCAGCGCGGCGCCGGGCGGCGCGCAACCGGTGAGGTAGCGGACGTTCGCGGGGCGCGAGATCAGTGCGGCGGCACTTCCGGTTGCGGCGCAGCGGTCGCGCAGCCGCGTGCGTCGGGCCGCGTACAACTCGGACATATCACGAGCGTACGGCGGCTCCCCCGAGGCGGCCGGTCGAGCGGGGCCGCCCGGGGTACGGGGCTGCTGCCGGGCGCTACCAGCTCGGCGGGCTGGCGATGCTGCGGGCGACGACGTCGTCCAACATCCGCACCGTCGTGGCGACGTCGTGCTGGGAATTGTCGATGATCGGCAGGCCGGAGCCGTACCAGCCGGCCATCCGCCCGTGGATCCTGGCCACCTCTTCGTCGGACAGCCGGCGGTTGCCGCTGCGCCGGGCGTTGCGCTCCAGGACGATCTCCAGGCCGGGCAGCAGCACGATCGGCAGCAGGCCGGGTCCTACATGGCGCTTCCAGCCGCCGAGGCCGACGACCGGCCGGTCGGGGAAGACCGCGTCGTCGAGGATGCAGGAGATGCCGTTGGCGAGGAAGTTACGGGCCGCGAAGCCGCAGGTGCGGCGGGCGAGGCGGTACTGCGCCTCGGAGTGGTCGTTCCAGCCGGACTGCGGATCGGCGAAGCCGGACCGGACCCATTCGCGGACATCGTCGAGGCTGATGTGCGCGGTCGGCACCCGGCGGGTGTCGGCCCAGTGGCGCGCCACGCTGGTCTTGCCGGCCCCGGCCGGGCCGATGAGCAGCACCGCGACGGCCGCATGCGCGGCGTCCGGCGCCGCGGCGTCGGTGGGCGGGCTGGGCAGCGGCACCGGGGCGCCCGGGGGCAGCGGCACATGGCCGGTGATGTCCGTGCTGTGCGGGGTGGGCGGGGGCGGGGCCTGCTGGGGCGCGGGGCCGTGCCAGCCCTGACCGGGGGTGGGCTGCTGCGCGGGCGGAGGAGGGGCGGAAGGGGCCGGTGGGGACGGCGGGGTGTGCTGTCCCGGGTTGGGCGTCCAGTTCATGGCGGCCCCAAGTGGTACCTGCCCGCGGGGCGGTGGCAGCGGAGCCCCCACTGCGTACTGCATCCGGTGGCTCTCCGTCTCGTGCGGTCGATGTGGTGCTCCCCCGGCTCACGCCGGCGGTAGCTGGGGGGGACTGCCCCCAGGCGCCGGGACTGGCTGCCCGGTGCGTCGTGCGGTAACCCACCGGCCCGGAGGGGCCGTTGTGCCCTACACCCGTCGGCGTGGATGGTACTGCTGGGAACCGTACCCTCCCGCACACGGCAGGAGGGCTCCCTACCCCCGGCGCTCCATGGTTGAACGGCCGAGGGCGGGATCAGGTGCCCGAGAGGGCGTCAGCCGTCCAGTTCCTCGGCCAGCGCGCGGAGCGCGAGACGGTACGAGCCGATGCCGAAGCCGGCGACCGTACCGCTGGCGACGGCCGCAATGACCGAATTGTGGCGGAACTCCTCGCGCGCGTACGGGTTCGAGATGTGCACCTCGATCAGCGGGGCGGTGCGCTGGGCGGCCGCGTCCCGCATGCCGTACGAGTAGTGCGTGAAGGCACCGGGGTTGATGACGACCGGAATCGATCCGTCGGCGGCCTCGTGCAGCCAGCGGATCATCTCCCCCTCGTCGTTGGTCTCCCGGACCTCGGCCTCGAAGCCCAGCTCCTTGCCCAGCCTGGTGCACTCCTCGACCAGTCCGGTGTAGGAGGTGGCGCCGTAGACCTCGGGCTCACGAGAACCCAGCCGGCCCAGGTTGGGGCCGTTGAGGACGAGTACCCGCCGGGTCATGAGGCGATCTCCGCGTGTGCGGCGAGCAGCATGGCCGGGTCCGGGCCCTCCAGGACGGTCGGCTTGGCGAGGCCATCCAGGACGATGAAGCGCAGCCGGTTGCCGCGGGACTTCTTGTCGACCTTCATCGTTTCCAGCAGCTTGGGCCACTGGTCGCCCCGGTAGGTCAGCGGCAGCCCGACGGACTCCAGGACGGAGCGGTGCCGGTCGGCGGTGGCGTCGTCCAGACGGCCGGCGATCCGGCCGAGTTCGGCGGCGAAGACCATGCCGACCGAGACGGCAGCGCCGTGCCGCCAGTTGTAGCGCTCGTTCTTCTCGATGGCGTGCGCGAGGGTGTGGCCGTAGTTGAGGATCTCGCGCAGGCCGGACTCCTTCAGGTCCGCGGAGACCACCTCGGCCTTGACCCGGATCGCCCGCTCGATCAGCTCGGCGGTGTGCGCCCCGTCCGGGCGCTTGGCGGCCTCCGGGTCCGACTCGATCAGTTCGAGGATCGCCGGGTCGGCGATGAAGCCGGCCTTGATCACCTCGGCCAGACCGGACACGTAGTCGTGGACCGGCAGCGAGTCGAGCGCGGCCAGATCGCAGAGCACTCCGGCCGGCGGGTGGAAGGCGCCGACGAGGTTCTTGCCCTCGGCGGTGTTGATGCCGGTCTTGCCGCCGACCGCCGCGTCCACCATGCCCAGGACCGTCGTCGGCACCGCGATCCAGCGCACCCCGCGCAGCCAGGTCGCGGCGACGAAGCCGGCCAGGTCGGTGGTGGCGCCGCCGCCGACCCCGACGATCACATCGCTGCGGGTGAAGCCCGACTGACCGAGGGCCTTCCAGCAGTACGCCGCGACCTCGACGGTCTTGGACTCCTCGGCGTTCGGCAACTGGACGGCGATCGCCTCGTAGCCCTGGGAGGCGAGGTCCTCGCGCAGCGCCTCGCCGGTGGCGGCCAGCGCCTCCGGGTGCAGCACCGCGACCCGCCCGCCCGTCGCCCGTCGCCGCCCCGAGTCGAGGCGCTCCGCGCCGCTGTGACACCCGCCGCCGATCAGGCCCGGGAGTTCGCCGAGCAGCTGCCGCCCGACGAGCACCTCGTACGGGTCGGTGCCCGCCGTACCGCCGACCTGGATACGGGTGGCCTGCTCCGTCATGCCTGTTCCTCCCTGTGGGCGGCCTGCGGGGTCTGCCCCGGGGCCTGCCGTAGCTCCAAAGCGTCCAGGATCGCCTCGGCGACCTGCTCGGGGGTGCGCTGCCCCGTTTCGATCACGGCGCGCGCGACCCCGGTGTACAGCGGGCGGCGGTGTTCCATCAGTTCACGCCACTGCTTGCGCGGGTTGACGGCCAGCAGCGGGCGCGGCGCATCGAGGCCCACCCGCTTGACGGCATCGGCGAGTTGCACGTCCAGGAAGACCACCGGCAGCCCGGTCAGCAGCTTGCGGGTGCCGTCGTCCAGGATCGCGCCGCCGCCGAGCGAGAGCACACCGGGGTGGCTCTCCAGCGCGTCACGTACCGCCGTGCGCTCCAGCTCGCGGAAGTACGGCTCGCCCTCGTCGATGAAGATCTCGGCGATCGGCCGGCCGGCCGTGGCGACGATATCGGCGTCGGTGTCCCGGTAGCCGACGCCCAGCCGCTCGGCCAGCTGCGCGCCCACCGTCGACTTGCCGGCCCCGGGCGGGCCGACCAGCACGACGACCGGCGACGTCATCGGATCGCCAGGTTGTCGAGGAAGGTCTGCACATTGCGGCGGGTCTCCGGCACGCTGTCGCCGCCGAACTTCTCCAGGACCGCGTCCGCCAGGACGAGGGCGACCATCGCCTCGGCGACGATGCCCGCGGCCGGCACGGCGCAGACGTCCGAGCGCTGGTGGTGCGCCTTGGCGGCCTCACCGGTGCTCACGTCGATCGTCGCCAGCGCCCGCGGCACCGTGGCGATCGGCTTCATCGCGGCACGCACCCGCAGCAGCTCGCCGGTCGTCAGCCCGCCCTCGGTGCCGCCGGAGTGGCCCGAGCTGCGCTTGATCCCGTCGTCGGTCGAAAGGATCTCGTCATGGGCCTTCGAGCCGGGTACCCGCGCCAGGTCGAAGCCGTCACCGACCTCGACGCCCTTGATCGCCTGGATGCCCATGAGGGCGGCGGCCAGCCGGGCGTCCAGCCGCCGGTCCCAGTGGACGTGCGAGCCGAGGCCCACCGGCACGCCGTATGCCAGCACCTCGACCACACCGCCGAGGGTGTCGCCGTCCTTGTGGGCCTGGTCGATCTCGGCGATCATCGCCTTGCTCGCGTCCGCGTCCAGGCAGCGCACCGGATCGGCGTCCAGCTTCTCCACGTCGGAGGGCTTCGGGTAGACCCCGTACGGGGCCTTCGCCGCGGCCAGCTCGACGACATGGGAGACGATCTCGATGCCGGCCGTCTCCTTGAGGAAGGAGCGGGCGACCGCGCCCAGGGCGACCCGGGCGGCGGTCTCACGGGCGGAGGCACGTTCCAGGATCGGGCGGGCCTCGTCGAAGCCGTACTTCTGCATACCGGCGAGGTCGGCGTGGCCGGGGCGGGGACGGGTCAGCGGCGCGTTACGGGCCAGCGCGGCCAGCTCCTCCGGGTCCACCGGATCGGCCGCCATCACCTGCTCCCACTTGGGCCACTCGGTGTTGCCGATCATCACGGCCACCGGCGAGCCCAGCGACAGACCGTGCCGCACGCCGCCCAGGAACGTGACCTGGTCCTGCTCGAACTTCATCCGGGCACCGCGGCCATAGCCGAGCCGGCGCCGGGCCAGGGCGTCCGCCACCAGCTCCGTGGTGATCGGAACTCCGGCCGGAAGGCCCTCCAGCGTCGCCACGAGTGCGGGGCCGTGCGACTCCCCCGCCGTCAGCCAGCGCAACCTGCTCAACGGTGCTCCTCATGTACTGCTCATCCGCATACGGTCTCCCCCCGATCCTCCCACGTCGCGCGCGGCGGGCGGCGCCCAGTCCAGGGGCCGGACCGGGCACACGCGGACAGCGGGGGCGGACCGGGACGGACCGGACGGGTCAGCGGGCGGCGAGCGCCGCCTCGCCGGCCTTGCGCATCGCGGCCAGTGGCGCCGGGGAGCGCCCCGTCATCTGCTCCACCTGCAGTACGGCCTGGTGGACCAGCAGGTCCAGGCCGCCCACCACGGCGCCGCCGCGGTCGGCCCAGGCGGTGGCCAGCGCCGTCGGCCAGGGCTCGTAGAGGACGTCGAAGAGCGTGCCGGGCCGCTCGGGGACGGCGGCGGCGAGCGGGTCGGTGGTGCCCGCCGGGGTGGTGGCAACGGTCAGTGGTGCCTCGAAGGCCGCGGCGGCGTCCTCCCAGGCGGCAGTGCGGACCGTGACTCCCAGCCGCTCGCCCCAGCCGCGCATCTCGTCGGCGCGCGCCCGGCTGCGGACATAGGCGGTGACCTCGCCGGTGCAGATACGGGAGAGCGCGGCGAGCGCCGAGGAGGCGGTGGCGCCGGCGCCCAGCACCGACGCCCGCTCGACCTGCCGCACCCCGCGCTCGCGCAGCGCGGCGAGCATGCCGGGGATGTCGGTGTTGTCGCCGAGGCGGCGCCCGTCGGCGGTGCGGACGACGGTGTTCACCGCCTCGACCGAGGCTGCCGTGGGGCTGATCTCGTCGAGCAACGGGATCACCGCCCGCTTGAGCGGCATGGTCAGCGAGAGTCCCGCCCAGGTGGCGTCCAGGCGCTCCATGAAGGCGGGCAGCCCCGCTTCGTCGACCTCGTGGCGGTCATACGTCCAGTCGCTCAGCCCCAGCTCCCGGTAGGCGGCGCGGTGCAGCACCGGAGAGAGGGAATGGGCGATCGGGGAGCCGAGTACCGCGGCTCGACGTGTGGCGCTCATTGCTTGGCTTTCTCGTGTTCCTTCGCGTAGATGCGCCGGTTTCGCTCGTGCTCTTCGTTCGTCTCGGCGAACAGCGTCTTTTCCGGGTTGATCGAGACGAAGTAGTACCAGTTGCCCTTGGCCGGGTCGATGGCCGACTTGAGCGCCACCTCACCCGGGTTGCCGATCGGGCCCGGCGGCAGTCCCTTGAACTTGTAGGTGTTGTAGGGGTCGTTGAAGTTCCGCAGATTGTCGACGGACCCGGTGTCCAGGGTGCTCTGGGACCTGGCGTAGTTCACCGTCGAGTCGAAGTCCAGCAGGCCGTACGTCTCGGTGTTGTTCGGCTTGAGGCGGTTGTAGACGACGCGCGCGACCTTGACGAAGTCATGCTTGTACTTGCCTTCGGCCTGCGTGAGGCTGGCGACGGTCAGCAGCTGCATCGGCGAGTCCAGCTTGAGCTTGCGGGCCTTCGCTTCCAGGTCGTATTTCGCGTAGACCTGGTTCGCCCTCGCCACCATCTGCTTCAGGACCTCGGCCGGCTTCACCTTTCCACCGACGCTGTAGGTCGAGGGATAGAGGAAGCCCTCCAGCGGGTCCTTTATCTTCGAGGAGTCGTTCGCCCACGACGGCAGCCCGAGGTTCTTGGCATCGCTCTTCGCGACACCCTTGGTCGTGCCCGCCTTGAGGTGCAGCTTCTTGTCGATGAGTTTGTAGACCTCGCCCGCCCGCAGCCCTTCACGGATCGTGAGGCCGTTGCGGCTCTTGGGGTCCAGCATCAGCTCGATGGCCGCGGCGCCCGACATCTGCTTGCGCAGCGTGTACGTCCCGGCCTGCAGGCTCTGCGCCTTCTTGTTCTCGCCGGCCGCCTCGGTGAAGGCGCCGGCGCTCTTGATGACGCCCTCGCGCTGGAGGATCTGGCCCATTTCCGAGAGCGGCGAACCGTCCGGAATGTCGACCTGGATCTCCCCGGAGCCCTCCCCGTTGTAGTCGGGGGCCGATCCGAAGTGGGCCATGAAGAAGTCGTAGCCGAAGTAGCCCACCGCACCGACCGCGCCGGCGAAGACCAGCGCGACGACCAGGCAGGCGGTACCGCTGCGCCGTTTGTTCTTCTTGCCACGGCGCTCGCGGCCGGCCCGGCGCGTTTCGCGCGGGTCGTTGTCGTCGTGGTCGTCGCCCCCGCCGTCGCCCGCGAAGAACGCATGCTCCGGCTCCGGCTCGTGCGGCTCCGGCTCGGCCCGCCAGTCGTCGCCGGGGCCGTCGTACTCGTCGTAGTGCGGCTCCGCGTGCTGCGGATACGGGCTCTGCTGCTGCGGGTGCGGCGACTGCTGGTACTGCTGTTGCTGCTGCATCTGCTGCATCTGCTGCTGTTGTGCCTGCTGCTGCAGATGCTGGGGCTGTGGTGGCGGATAGGCGTCGGGCGTGGCGTAGTAGTCGGGGCTCGTCCCGCCGTACGGGTCGACCGGCGGCTGCTGCCCGTAGGGGTCGTACGGGTCATACGACAGCTGCCCGCCCTGCGAACCGTCCCAGCCACCGTTGTAGTGCTGCTGGGCATACGGGTCGGCCTGCTGCTGGGGGTACCGGGGGGCCTGCTGTCCATCCCACTGAGGCTGCTGCGCCTGGCCTCTGGAGGAACCCTGCTCTCCGTAGAGCGGGTCCTCGGGATGCCACGGTTCGGAGCCGTAGCCCCGGCCATACTCGGTCATCGATCCCCTAGAGCCGAGAGGCGGTGCGCTCCGGACCGGCAGCGCGCTTGCTGTACCCGACCCGCCTCTACTTGCACGCGCGGCTGTTCGAACGCCGCACATCGCGCGGAACGTTACCGTACCGCGATCAGATGACCACTTCGACGCTCTCGCCCGGGGGTTCCCCGGAGACGCGTTCGGTCTCCAGCGCGCTCTGCAGGATGACCACAGCGGCCGCCTGGTCGACCACCGAGCGGCCCTTCTTGCTCCGCACGCCCGAGGCCCGCAGGCCCTGGGTCGCGGTGACCGTCGACATCCGCTCATCGACCAGCCGGACCCCTACGGGTGCGATGTTCCGGGCCATCTCCTGGGCGAAGGCCCGGACCTTGACCGCGGCCGGCCCCTCTCCCCCGTTCAGGGAGCGGGGCAGGCCGACCACGACTTCGAGGGGCTCGTACTCCTCGACGATCGCCTTGAGCCGACGGTGCGCTGCCGGGACGTCACGTCCCGGCACCGTCTCGACGGGAGTGGCGAGGACCCCGTCGGGGTCGCACGAGGCGACCCCGATACGGGCGTCCCCGACATCCACGGCGATGCGCCGGCCGCGTCGCATCTCACTCACGTGCGTCAGGCCGCTTCGGCGACGAGGCGCTCGACGGCCTCGATGGCCTCGGGCACCGCGGCGGCGTTCTGGCCCCCGCCCTGGGCGACGTCCGGCTTGCCGCCGCCACCGCCGCCGAGCGTCTTGGCGGCCGTACGGACCAGGTCACCGGCCTTGATGCCGCGCTCGCGGGCGGCCTCGTTGGTGGCGATGACCGTCACCGGGCGGCCGTTGGCCACCGTGAAGAGCGCCACCACGGCGGCACGGTCGCCCGGGATCCGGCCGCGTACGTCGAGCACCAGCTTGCGCAGATCGTCGGCGGAGGTGCCGTCCGGGACCTGGCCGGCGGCCAGCGCCACACCGCGGACGTCCTTGGCGCCCTCGGCCAGCCCGGCGGCGGCCTGCAGCACCTTCTCCGCGCGGAACTTCTCGATCTCCTTCTCGGCGTCCTTCAGCTTGGCCAGGACGCCGGAGATCTTCTCGGGCAGCTCCTCCGGACGTCCCTTGACCAGCTCGGTGAGCTGGGAGACGACGGTGTGCTCGCGGGCCAGGAACTTGTAGGCGTCCACCCCGACCAGCGCCTCGACCCGGCGTACGCCGGAGCCGATGGAGGACTCGCCGAGCAGTTTCACCAGGCCCAGCTGAGCGGTGTTGTGGACGTGCGTGCCGCCGCACAGCTCCTTGGAGAAGTCACCGATGGTGACCACGCGGACGCGGTCGCCGTACTTCTCGCCGAATTCGGCGATGGCGCCCTGCTTCTTGGCGTCCTCCATGCTCATGACCTCGGCGTGCACATCGAGCTCACGGCCCAGCACCTCGTTGATCTTCTGCTCGACGTCCGTGAGGACCCCGCCGGGCACGGCGGCAGGCGAGCCGAAGTCGAAGCGGAAGCGACCCGGGGAGTTCTCCGAGCCGGCCTGCGCGGCCGTCGGGCCGAGGGCGTCGCGCAGCGCCTGGTGCGTGAGGTGGGTGGCGCTGTGGGCGCGGGCGATGGCACGCCGGCGGGTGACGTCGATGGTGGCGTACGCGGTGGAGCCGAGCACGACCTCGCCGACCTGGACGACACCCTTGTGGACCGTGACGCCGGGCACCGGCTGCTGGACGTCGCGGACCTCGACGACGGCGCCGGAGTCCAGCTTGATCCGGCCGGCGTCGGCGAGCTGGCCGCCGCCCTCGGCGTAGAAGGGGGTGCGGTCCAGGACGACCTCGACCTCGTCGCCCTCGTGGGCGGCGGGCGCGGAGACGCCGTTGACCAGCAGGCCGACGACGGTGGACTCGCCCTCGGTGGCGCTGTAGCCGGTGAACTCCGTGGCGCCGGACTTGTCGGCGACCTCGCGGTAGGCGGACAGGTCGGCGTGACCGCTCTTCTTGGCCTGGGCGTCGGCCTTGGCGCGGTCCCGCTGCTCCTTCATCAGGCGGCGGAAGCCGTTCTCGTCCACCGAAAGGCCCTGCTCAGCGGCCATTTCGAGGGTGAGGTCGATCGGGAAGCCCCAGGTGTCGTGGAGCAGGAAGGCCTTGTCGCCGGGCAGGACCGTGCCGCCGGAGGCCTTGGTGTCGGTGACGGCGGTGTCGAGGATGTTGGTGCCGGCCTTCAGCGTCTTGACGAAGGCGGCCTCCTCGGCGAGGGCGACCGTCTCGATGCGGCGGCGGTCCTCCAGCAGCTCCGGGTACTGCTGGCCCATGGTCTTGATGACCACGTCCATCAGCTCGCCGACCACCAGCCCGCCGGCCCCGAGCAGGCGCATGTTCCGGATGGCGCGGCGCATGATGCGGCGCAGGACGTAGCCGCGGCCCTCGTTGCCGGGGGTGACGCCGTCGCCGATGAGCATCGTGGACGTACGGATGTGGTCGGCGACGACGCGCAGCGAGACGTCGGAGTCGTGCGAGGCGCCGTAGTGGACACCGGAGAGCTCGGTGGCCTTGTCGATGACGACACGGAGGGTGTCCGTCTCGTACATGTTCGGGACGTCCTGCAGGATCATCGCCAGGCGCTCGAGGCCGAGGCCGGTGTCGATGTTCTTGCTGGGCAGGTCGCCGAGGATCTCGAAGTCCTCCTTGCCGGTGCCCAGGCCCCGCTCGTACTGCATGAAGACGAGGTTCCAGATCTCCACGTACCGCTCGTCGTTGACGGCCGGGCCGCCCTCGACACCGAATTCCGGACCGCGGTCATAGTTGATCTCGGAGCACGGGCCGCAGGGGCCCGGGACGCCCATGGACCAGTAGTTCTCCTTCTTGCCCAGGCGCTGGATGCGCTCCTTGGGCACGCCGATGACCTCGTGCCAGATGCGCTCGGCCTCGTCGTCCTCCAGGTAGACGGTGATCCAGAGGCGCTCCGGGTCGAGGCCGTAGCCACCGTCGGCCTGGGAGCCGGTCAGCAGCTCCCAGGCGTACTTGATGGCGCCTTCCTTGAAGTAGTCGCCGAAGGAGAAATTGCCGCACATCTGGAAGAACGTGCCGTGCCGGGTGGTCTTGCCGACCTCTTCGATGTCCGGCGTACGGACGCACTTCTGGACGCTGGTGGCGCGCGGAGCGGGCGGCTTGACCTCACCGAGGAAGTACGGCTTGAAGGGGACCATGCCCGCGTTGACGAGCAGCAGCGTCGGGTCGTCCGCGATGAGCGACGCCGACGGCACGACGGTGTGCCCGCGCTCCTCGAAGAAGCGCAGCCAGCGGCGGCGGATTTCAGCCGACTCCATCAGTGGTCCTCTTTTCCATTCGGCCCGGTCAGACCGGTAGGTCCGGTTGTTCTCGTGGTTCGGTACTGCGGTTCGAGCTCCGCACGGCGCGGTGCGGGCAGCTCACGCACCTCGCTCGGCTCCCCGAGCCCCAGGGCTTCGTGCAACTGCTCTTCACGGTCCGCCATTCCCGTCCGTACGTCCAATGCAAATTGGCGCAGCCGGTGTCCGGTCTCGACGGCCTTGTCCGCGGCCTGTGCGGCGAGGCTGTCGGGCTGCAGTTTGCGCAGCTTGCGGTGGACCTTGTTGGTGGCCCACACCCCGGCGGCGGCGCCGGTGGTGAACCAGAATGCGCGGCGGAACATCGCTGTGATCAGTCCTTGGAGCGACGGTTACGGCGCCCACCACGGCGGGCGCCGGGCAGGGTACGGCCGAGGACGACGGTGCGCTCTGCGCGCCCGGCAGCAGGGGCTTCCTCGCCCTTCTTGCCGATCGCGCGGCGCACGCCGTAGCCGAACGCCGCCACCTTGACCAGCGGACCGCCGAAGGCGGAGGAGACGGTCGAGGAGAGCGCGGAGGCGTTGGCGGTGACCTCTTGGACGTCGGCGGCAATGGCATCGACGCGGGCCAGCTGGGTGTGCGCGGAGCGGACGGTCGCGGAGGCGTCGGCAAGGAGCGGGACGGCCTGTTCGGACACCTCGGCCACCATCTTGGTCGTCGCCTTGAGGGTCTGTGCGAGCCTCACCAGCACGAGGGCGAGGAACGACACAAGGATGGCCCAGAAGACGGCCACGAGGATCCCGGCCACCTCTCCACCGGACACGTTGGCACCACACTCCGACTGATTTGGTCTGGGCTCATTCCCGCTCAGCTGTCCCGCTCGAACGGCAACCTTGACCTTATCGCGCCGTGACTGTCCGTCCGTACCCCGTTCCCCATGGCGCTGAGCGGACGCCCGGGGAAACCGGAGGCATGATTGTACGGTCCGCATCCTGCCGAGTACGCTCCGTGTGCCATGCGACGCCTCACGCGCCCCGGCCCCGCCTTCCGCTCCTCCCCAGCGCGTCTGCGGGCGCCGGGAAGGCCCGGGAATCTTCCCGCGGAGCTCAACGGCTTCATCGGCCGTCACGAGGAACTGGCCGCGCTGGCACGACAGCTGGAGTGCGCCCGGCTGGTGACGCTCACCGGCCTCGGCGGCGTCGGCACCTCGCGGCTTGCCCGCCACGGCGCAGCAATCTTGCAGGATCGCTTCTGCGATGGGGTGTGGCTGGTCGAACTGGCCGCCCTGCGCGAGCCGCACCTCCTGGACCACGTCGTCGCCGAGGCGCTGGGAGTGAACGACCACACCGGCCGCCCGGTGCGCGCCACGCTGTGCGACCACCTCGCCGACCGTGAACTGCTGCTGGTCCTGGACGGCTATGAGCACCTGGTCGACTCCTGTGCCGAGCTGACCGGGCAGCTGCTGCGCCGCGCTCCCGGGCTGCGGGTGCTGGCCGCGGGCCGGCGGCCGCTCGGACTCGACGGCGAGCGGAATGTGCCGCTGTCGCCGATGAACACCGCAGATGCCACCGCCCTGTTCACCGACCGCGCCGCTTCCGTCGTCGCCGGGTTCACCGTCGGGCCGTCCGACGAGGCAGCGGTCACCGCGCTCTGCGACCGTCTCGACGGCATCCCGCTCGCGCTGGAGCTGGCCGCCGGACGGCTGCGCGCGCTGTCCGTGGACCAGGTGCTGCACCGGCTCGACGACCGATTCCGGCTGCTGACCGGCAACGCCCGCGGCGCACTGCCCCGCCACCGGACGTTGCGCACCGCGATCGGCTGGAGCCATGAGCAGTGCACGTCCGAGGAACGGCTGCTGTGGGCGCGGCTGTCGGTCTTCGCCGGGCAGTTCGATCTGGACGCGGCCGAATACGTCTGCTCGGGCCCGGAGCTGCCGTCCGGTGAACTCCTCGACGTCATCACGGAGTTGGTCGCCCAGTCGGTGCTCGCACGCGAGGAGACCGCGACCGGGGTGCGCTACCGGATGCTGGACACCGTACGGGCCTACGGTGCGGGCTGGCTGGCGGCGACCCCCGACGGCGAGCGGCTGCGGCGCCGGCACCGCGACTGGTATCTGGGGCTGGCCACCTGGTGCGAACTGGACTGGTTCGGTCCCCGGCAGGCCGAGATCGCGGCCCGGATCGAGGCCGAGCTGCCCAATCTGCGGGTGGCGCTGGAACAGAGCCTGGAGAGCCCCGCCGATACGCACCTGGGCCAGTATCTGGCGGGCACCCTGTGGTTCTACTGGGTGGGCTGCGGGCGGCTCGCGGAGGGCCGGCACTGGCTGGACCGGGCTCTGGAACTGGAGAGCAACCACGACGAGGCGCGGCTGAAGGCGCTGTGGGTGGCCGGCTATGTCGCGGTGGTCCAGGGGGACACCGTCGGCGCGCTGGGGGCCCTGCAGGAGTGCCGCGACGAGGCCGAGCGGACCGGCAACGCCACCGCGGCCGCATATGCGCTGCACCGCACCGGCTGTCTGGCGCTGGTCTGTGACGACATGCCGCGCGCCGAGAAGCTGCTGCGCGCGGCGCTGCTGCGCTACCGGGAGATCGGCGAGCTCAACAGCAATGTGCTGTTGGGGCAGGTCGAGCTGGCGATGGCGGTGGCCTTCCAGGGCGAGCTGGCGGACGCGGAGCGGCTGTGCGAGGAGGTCCTGGAGGTCTGCGAGGAGCACGGCGAGCGCTGGACGCTGGCGTACGCCCAGTACGTACTGGCCTTCGCGGCATGGACCCGTGGCGACGGCGAGCGGGCCCGCGGGCTGCTGGAGGAGTGTCTGGCCATCGATCACACCTTCCACGACCTGCTGGGTGCGGTGCTGGCGATCGAGCTGCTGGCCCTGGTGACGCTCGGCGAGGGCGATGCGGAGGAGGCGGCGGTGCTGCAGGGCGCCGCGGGACGGATCTGGCCGTCGGTGGGGCTGCCGCTGTTCGGCTCGCGCCACTTCCACCAGCCGCATGCGCGGTGCGAGGAGGAGGCGCGTGAGCGGCTGGGAGCCGAGCGCTACGAGCACTGCCGGCGCGCGGGCGAGCGGCTCGACCTGGATGCGACGGTGACCCGGGTCCTCAGGCCCGCCGGCCTGTTGTCCGCACAGCTGCGCACGGTGCGGATCACGGCGCCGGGCACGAACGAGCCCGCCGCCTCCCCCTCCGCGAGCGGCGGGGAGACGGCGGGCTGAGCGTGGCGCTGCGCCTGCTGTGGTGCTTAGCGGGCGTAGTACTCGACGACGAGCTGCTCGTCGCAGATCACCGGGATCTCCTTGCGGTTCGGGTCCCGGTCGAGACGGAACGCCAGAGCCGGCAGGTTGACCTCGAGGTAGCGCGGGGTCTCACCATCGGTGTCGTAGCCACCCTCGCGGGCGACCTGGAAGGGGTGCTTCTCGCGGCTGCGCTCGCGGACCATCACGACGTCGCCGGGGCGGACGCGGAAGGACGGCTTGTCGACCTTGCGGTCGTTCACCGAGATGTGACCGTGCACGACCATCTGGCGAGCCTGGTAGATGGTGCGGGCGATGCCCGACCGCAGGACGAGCGCGTCCAGACGGCGCTCAAGCTCGATGATCAGCGCTTCGCCGGTCTTGCCTTCGACCTTCCGAGCGCGGTCGTAGGCACGCGCCATCTGGCGCTCGCTGATGTCGTACTGCGCACGCAGACGCTGCTTCTCGAGCAGCCGGACCTTGTAGTCACTGCTCTGCTTGCGGCCACGGCCGTGCTCGCCGGGCGGGTAGGGACGGGCCTCGAAGTACTTGACGGCCTTCGGCGTCAGCGCGATGCCGAGCGCGCGGGACTTCTTGACCTTGGGACGCGACTGGTTCACGTGGAACGGACCTCCGTGTAAGTTAGGTGAGGCTTACCTTAGCGCGAGGAGAACGCATGTTTCGACCTGGGATCCCCCTGCCCAGTGCACACCGCACCGAGGCGGGTCAGCCGCGTCCCGTGGAAGACACCCAGCAGCCCACTGCCGCCGAGCGCGTACGAACCCTCGTCGAGTCCAATGGTATGGCGTCTTTGAGTATCCCCGGCGTCGAGGACCCCGACGAGTCCGGTCTCTCTGCTCCCGTCTGCCGCACCGTGACACCCGCCGGAGACCTGCTGTTGCTGGTTCCAGGGGACTCTGCGGCGGCTCGGGCGGCCGCATACGCACAGGACGACGACCTGACAGCCGTGATGGAGATCACGGACGTCGCACCGGTTTCGGTGCCTCATCGCATCCGCGGACGGGCCTGGGTGGCCGGCTGGCTGACCCCCGTACGCAATGATCAGCGTGCCGAGGCCGCGATGCTGCTCGCGGAGCGGCACCCGGTCGGCGAGCTGCTCGGCATCGGTGAGGCGCTGCAGCCGGAACCGGCACCGGGCCTGTACGGGCGGACCGCCTGGATGATGCTGCACCTGGAGGTCGGCGAGGGTGCGGTGGACGATCTGTGGGGCGCCGAGCCCGTGGAGCCCGACGCATTCGCCGCCGCGGCCCCCGATCCGCTGGCCGCCCACGAGGCGGAGCTGCTGCAGCATCTGCACACGGCGCACAGCGAGCAGGTGCGCGGGCTGTGCGCCCTGCTGGGCGACCGCGGCGAGGTCTGCGGACTGCGCGACCGCGCCGTGCCGGTGGGCCTGGACCGCTTCGGGCTGCGGGTCCGCTTCACGGACGCCGAGCAGCGGTCCTTCGACGCACGTTTCGACTTCCCCGAGCCCGTGCGGGACGTGACGGAGCTGCGGCGGGCGATGCACCGGCTCTTCGAGGCGGCGGCCGAGTAGTCCGGACCGCCGGTCAGCCGGCACTCCGCGGGCGACGCCCGGTCCGGGGCCACCCGGCCGGTCGGCGGCCCCCGGGGCCCGGTGCGGCCGCGCCCCGCCTGACCGGCAGGGGCTCATCGGCGGCAGCCGCCTCGCCGGAGGCCGAGGGGAGCGTCGCGGGGCTCCCGCTGAGCCGAATGACACGGCCTAATCGGCGGCAGCCTCGCCCGAGGCCGAGCGCAGGCGGACACGGACGCGCTCGACCACATCGGCGTAGCGCGCCTCCGCGCCGTGGCGGGTGGGCTCGTAGTACCGCTTGCCGTGCACCTCGTCCGGCGCGTACTGCTGGGCCGCGATACCGCCCGGGAGGTCGTGCGGGTACTGGTAGCCCTGACCGTGGCCGAGCTTCTGGGCGCCCTGGTAATGGCTGTCGCGCAGATGGGGCGGCACCGCACCCGCCTGACCGGCCCGGACGTCCGCCAGGGCGGCGTCGATCGCCGTGTACGCGGCGTTCGACTTCGGGGCCAGGGCGAGCGCGATGGTGGCCTGGCTCAGCGTGATCCGCGCCTCCGGGAAGCCGATCATCGCCACGGCCTGGGCGGCGGCCACCGCGGTCTGCAGGGCCGTCGGATCGGCCAGGCCGATGTCCTCGCTCGCCGAGATCATCAGTCGGCGGGCGATGAAGCGCGGGTCCTCCCCCGCCTCGATCATGCGCGCGAGGTAGTGCAGCGCGGCATCCACGTCCGAGCCCCGGATGGACTTGATCAGCGCGCTGGCGACGTCGTAATGCTGGTCGCCGTCCCGGTCGTACTTCACCGCCGCCCGGTTGACGGACTCCTCCAGCGTCTGGAGGGTGATCTCCTTCTCCCCCTTGGCCAGCGCGGAGCCGGCACCGGCCTCCAGGGCCGTCAGCGCCCGCCGGGCATCGCCGCCCGCGATGCGCAGCAGATGGGCCTCGGTGTCCTCGGGGAGGGTGACCGAGCCCTCCAGCCCGCGCGCATCGGTCAGCGCACGCCCCAGCAGCCCGCGCAGATCGTCGTCCGTGAGGGGTTCGAGGGTCAGCAGCAGCGAGCGGGACAGCAGCGGCGAGATCACCGAGAAGTACGGATTCTCGGTCGTCGCGGCGATCAGGGTCACCCAGCGGTTCTCCACGGCCGGCAGCAGGGAATCCTGCTGGGCCTTGCTGAAGCGGTGGATCTCGTCCAGGAAGAGAACGGTCTCCTTGCCGAAGCCGCCCGAGGCACGCCGGGCGCCGTCGATGACCGCGCGGACCTCCTTGACACCGGCCGTGATGGCGGAGAGCTCCACGAAGCGCTTGTTCGTCGCCTGACTGACGACATACGCGAGGGTCGTCTTGCCGATGCCCGGCGGCCCCCACAGGAACACCGAGGACGGCCCGGCGGGACCGCCGCTGCCCTCGCCGACCAGCCGGCGCAGCGGCGAGCCCGGTTTGAGCAGATGCTGCTGGCCCACGACTTCGTCGAGGGTGCGCGGACGCATCCGCACGGCGAGCGGGGACCCCGCGGGGTCCTTCTCCTGACGGTCTTCGGCGGCGGCGGTGAACAGGTCGGGCTCCACGTCCACGAGCCTATGTCACCCCACTGACAACGCCCCGGGCGCCGTCATGGACGGGCCGGGGCGCCAGGGCCGTACGAGCGGGCTCAGGGGCGTCTCAGAGCAGGGTGCTCCAGTACGACGACCACCACTTGGTGAGGATCAGCAGCGCGATCACGCCGTACCAGAGGACGGGCACGACCCAGTGGAACTCCACCACCGTCCGGCGCAGCCCCGCGGGGGCCGGGATGATGCCGTGCTTGAGGTTGTGCGCGGTGGTGTACCAGAACATCAAGATCGTCACGCACCAGGTCAGCGTGCACCACAGGCACAGCGAATTGATGCTGTACAGCGACTGGGCCATCAGCCACATACAGAAGACCGCGCCGAGCAGGGTGCCGATGTTCAGCCCGATCCAGTACCAGCGGCGGAAGCGGGCGCCCGCCAGCAGGGCCATGCCGATCGCGATGACCACACCGAAGCCGACCAGCCCGGCCATCGGGTTCGGGAAGCCGAAGACTTCCGCCTGCTTGCTCTGCATGATGTTGGTGCAGGAGATGATCGGGTTGAGACTGCAGGCCGGCTTGAACGTCGGGTCCTTCAGCAGCTCGAACTTGTCCAGCGTGATGATCCAGGCCGCCAGGGTTCCGAGCGCGCCGGTGATCACCAGGAGCAGCGCGAAACCGCGGCCGGAACCGATGGTGCCCGCGCCGCTCGCGTGTTCGTCGTCGGTGGACACGTCGTCAAGCGCTGTCGTCGTCATATCGCCGTTCCGTCGATCCCTTGGGACATGGGCTGAGCAAGCGGGCCCACGAGCGCGGCACCGCCGTTCATTCTGCCCCAACTCCACCATGACCCACTGTGCGATGAACATAAAGACGAAGCGTCCGCACACAGCGTTCTCTCAGCTACCGCTCCGCCCCGGCCCGCCCTGCCGCCCCCACCGGAACGCGCCGCCTCCCGGGCGCCGGCACCGGAATCCCCCCTCCGGGATGAATGCGCGGCCGGCGTTGACACCGGGCGCCCGGCAGCACGAGGGGCCCGGACGGCCGCTCGCCGGCCGGGCCCCACGGGGGGTGGCGGCCCCGGGGGCGCAGCCCCCCCAGCGCCCGACCCCCACGGCCCCCCCCGCCACCCCGACCGCGGTCTGCTCGCCGCTCTCCAGGTCCTTGAGCTGGACGACGCCCTCGGCCAGGTCCCGCTCCCCCGCGACGAGCGCCAGCCGCGCGCCGGAGCGGTTGGCGGACTTCATGGCGTTCTTCAGGCCCTTGCCGCCGAACGCGAAGTCGGTGGCGACCCCGGCCCGGCGCAGCTCGGTGACCAAGCCGAACAGCACCCGGCGGGCCTCCTCGCCGAGCGGTACCGCGTACACGGCGGTCGTGGCGGGGATGTCGAGCGTGATGCCCTCCGCCTCCAGCGCCAGCACCGTACGGTCGACGCCCAGCGCCCAGCCGACGGACGGCAGTGCGGGGCCGCCGATCATCTCGGAGAGGCCGTCGTAACGGCCGCCGCCGCCCACCGCGGACTGCGAGCCGAGGCCGTCGTGGACGAACTCGAAGGTGGTGCGGGTGTAGTAGTCCAGGCCGCGCACCAGCTTCTCGTCGTCCTCGAAGGCCACGCCCGCCGCGGTCAGCAGCTCGCGCACCTGCTCGTGGTACGCCTTGCAGGCTTCGCAGAGGTAGTCGCGGAGCTTGGGCGCCCCGTCGAGCTGCTTCTGCACGGACTCGCGCTTGTCGTCCAGGACCCGCAGCGGGTTGATGTCGACCCGGCGCCGGGTGTCCTCGTCCAGGTCGAGCCCGCCCAGGAAGTCCTGCAGCGCGGCGCGGTAGACGGGACGGCACTCCTTGTCGCCCAGGGAGTTGAGCAGGATGCGGAAGTTCCGCAGGCCCAGCGCGCGGTAGGCCTGGTCGGCCAGGATGATCAACTCGGCGTCCAGCGCCGGGTCTTCGGCACCGATGGCCTCGGCGCCGACCTGGGAGAAGTGGCGGTAACGGCCCTTCTGCGGACGCTCGTAGCGGTAGTACGAACCGGAGTACCAGAGCTTGACGGGGAGGTTTCCCGCCTTGTGGAGGCTGGCCTCCAGCGCGGCGCGCAGCACGGACGCGGTGCCCTCGGGGCGCAGCGCCAACTGGTCGCCGCCCTTGGTCTCGAAGGCGTACATCTCCTTGGTCACGATGTCGGTGGACTCACCGACCCCGCGCGCGAACAGCTCGACGTTCTCGAAGCCGGGCGTCTCGATGTAGCCGTACCCGGAGTTCTTCAGCGGCGCGGCGATCGCCTCGCGCACCGCGAGATAGGTGGCGGACTGCGGCGGAATCAGGTCGTACGTGCCCTTGGGGGCCTTGAAGGTGCTCACGGAAGCTCTCGTCACATTCCTCGTCGTGGAGCGGCGCTGAAGCCGTCTCCGAGGCCGGCGGCCACTTCCCGCAGGAAGGGGTTGGCGGCGCGCTCGCGGCCGATGGTGGTCTGGGGGCCGTGGCCGGACAGGACGACGGTCGAGTCCTCCAGCGGCAGGCACACACGCGCCAGCGACTGCAGGATCTCGGCGTGGTCGCCGCCCGGCAGGTCGGTGCGTCCGATGGAGCCGGCGAACAGCAGGTCGCCCGAGAAGAAGACCGGCGGTACGTCGGCCTGCTCGGGCATCCTGAACGTCACCGACCCCTTGGTATGGCCCGGGGCGTGCGCGACGGAGAATTCCATCCCGGCGAGTTCCAGGGCGGCACCGTCGCTCAGCTCCTTGACGTCGTCCGGCTCCCCCACGGTGAGTTCGCCCATGAGCTGCTGACCGATGGAGCGGCCGAGGGCTCGCTCGGGGTCGCTCATCATGTAGCGGTCCTCGGGGTGGATCCAGGCCGGGACGTCGTGCGCGCCGCACACCGGGACGACCGAGGCGACGTGGTCGATGTGGCCATGGGTGAGGACGACCGCGACGGGCTTGAGCCGATGCTTTCTGACCGCGTCCTCGACTCCTTGGGCAGCCTGGTGGCCCGGGTCGATGATGACGCACTCCTCGCCTGCGGCGGGGGCGACCAAGTAGCAGTTGGTGCCCCAGGCCCCGGCGGGGAACCCGGCAATCAGCACGTTCGTCCTTACGGTCGGTGTGGAGGTCGGTCCGCGGGCCGCTCCTCCGGACATCTCGGCAGCTCCAGAGCCTACCGGCGGGACTCCCGGCAGGGCGAACCCGTATACCGTACGGCCACGGCGCACGACAGCGACCGACGATCGGACAAGGAGACGACCGGTGGTCAGCAAAGATCAGCGGCGGCGGCAGCTCGCCCGGGAGAAGTACGAGCGTCAGCAGCAACGGCGGTCCACGGCCCAGCAGAAGACCAAACGCCGCAACGTGATCATCGCGTCCGTCGTGGCCGTCACGGTGGCCGCCGGCGCCGCGGTCTACGCCTCCGCCGGGCTCGCGGGCGGCAACGACCAGGAAGCCGGCCGGACCGCAGCGACCCCGACGCCGTCCAGGGCACCGGACCCCTGCAACCGGCCCGCGAAGGGCACACCGTCGAAGAGGACCTGGTCGAAGGAGCCCGCGATGTCGGTCGACACCTCGGCCTCCTACACCGCGAAGCTGACCACGACCTGCGGCACGATCGATCTGAAGCTGGACGCCGGCAAGGCGCAGCACACGGTCAACTCCTTCGCCTTCCTGGCCGGCCAGGGCTACTTCGACCACAACAAGTGCCACCGCCTGGTCGACCAGGGGATCCATGTCCTGCAGTGCGGCGACCCGAAGGGCACCGGCCGGGGCACCCCGGGCTACACCATCCCGGACGAGAACCTCAAGGACCCCCGGCTCAAGGGCGGCGTCTATCCGGCGGGCACGGTCGCGATGGCGAACCGCTACGACGGGGCGAGCGAGAAGACCCGCAACTCCGGTGGCAGCCAGTTCTTCCTCGTCTACCAGGACAGCAAGCTGCCGCCGAACTACACACCGTTCGGCACCATCACGGGCGGTATGGACGTTCTGCAAAAGATCGCCAAGGCCGGTTCGACGACCGACCCGCAGACCCGCAACACCGCGCCCAACGCCACCGTCGTGATCGACAAGGCGTCCGTGAAGAAGTCCTGACCGGCCGGACGACCTGGGGCGGCGCTGTGGCGTCGCCCGGTGCGAACCGCGGAAATTCGTCGCGCTGGATGCGGACAGCTGACCGCCGGTCGCCTAGATTGGCGTTGGGTAGGGTGCCTGCTCCGACGGCTGCCACCCTCACCCGCAATACAGCCCGTCGGACCGGCCAGGGCGCGGCTCTGCCGGACAGAAACTGTGGACGATGCCGGGGGGCCGCACGCCCCCGTCGGCATCATGTGGAGGAGGCGCTGTGAGCAGCGACCCATGGGGCCGCGTCGACGAGACGGGGACCGTGTACGTGCGTACCGCCGAGGGCGAGCAGGTCGTCGGATCGTGGCAGGCGGGAACTCCCGAGGAGGCCCTCGCCTACTTCGAGCGCAAGTATGAGGGCCTGGTCGTCGAGATCGGCCTCCTCGAGCGCCGGGTCAAGACCACCGACCTGTCGGCGAAGGACGCCACGACCGCGATCGAGCATCTGCGCACCCAGGTCGACGAACACCATGCGGTGGGCGATCTGGAGGCGCTGCGCAAGCGGCTGGACAAGCTCGTCGAGGCCGTCGAGTCGCGCCGCGAGGAGCGCAAGGCGCAGAAGGCCCGGCAGAGCGACGAGGCCCGGCACGCCAAGGAGAAGCTGGTCGCCGAGGCGGAGGAGCTGGCGGCCAGCGAGCAGTGGCGGGCGGCCGGCGAGCGGCTGCGCGCGCTGGTCGACACCTGGAAGGGCCTGCCGCGGCTCGACCGCAAGGCGGACGACGAGCTGTGGCACCGCTTCTCGCACGCCCGCTCGGCGTTCTCCAAGCGGCGCAAGGCGCACTTCGCGTCGCTGGACGCGCAGCGCGAGGAGTCCCGTAAGGCGAAGGAGAAGCTGGTCGCCGAGGCCGAGTCGCTGTCGAAGTCGACGGACTGGGGGGCCACCGCGGCCCGCTACCGCGAGCTGATGGCGGACTGGAAGGCCGCGGGCCGCGCCCAGCGCGAGCACGAGGACGACCTGTGGAACCGCTTCCGCGGCGCCCAGGACGTCTTCTTCCAGGCGCGCGGTGAGATCTTCGCCGAGCGTGACGCCGAGCAGCGGGAGAACCTGACCCGCAAGGAGGAGCTGGTCGTCGAGGCCGAGAAGCTGCTCCCCGTCTCGGACCTGAAGGCCGCCCGGTCGGCGTTCCGCGCGATCAACGAGCGGTGGGAGGCCATCGGCCATGTCCCGCGGGACGCCCGCCCCAAGATCGAGGGCCGGATGCACGCCGTGGAGCGCGCCATCCAGGAGGTCGAGGAGACCGAGTGGCGCCGTACGAACCCTGAGGCGCGGGCCCGCGCCGCGGGGCTGACCGGCCAGCTCCAGGACGCGGTCGACAAGCTGCAGAAGCAGATCGACACGGCCCGGGCGGCGGGCAACGACGCCAAGGCCGACAAGCTCGGCCGGGAGCTGGAGGGCCGCAAGGCGCTGCTGGACCAGGCGCTCAAGGGCCTGGAGGAGTTCGGCGGCTGAGAGCGGACCGACGAGAAGGGCCCCGGTACGGAATCCGTACCGGGGCCCTTGTCGTGCGCCGCTTACGGCCGGCGGGCCGAGGTCACGCGGTAGACGTCGTACACGCCCTCCACGCCCCGCACCGCCTTCAGCACATGCCCCAGATGCTTCGGGTCGCCCATCTCGAAGGTGAAGCGCGAGGTGGCCACGCGGTCACGGGAGGTCTGGACGGCCGCCGAGAGGATGTTGACGTGCTGGTCGGACAGGATCCGGGTGACGTCCGAGAGGAGCCGTGAGCGGTCCAGGGCCTCGACCTGGATGGCGACCAGGAAGACCGAGGACTGGGTGGGCGCCCACTCGACCTCCAGGATCCGTTCCGGCTGCCGGGACAGCGAGTCGACGTTGACGCAGTCGGCGCGGTGGACCGAGACGCCGTTGCCGCGGGTGACGAAGCCGATGATGGGGTCGCCGGGAACCGGCGTACAACAGCGGGCGAGCTTGACCCACACATCGTCGACGCCCTTGACGACCACACCGGGGTCGGCGCTGGAGCGGCGCTTGGAGCGCGGCCGGATCGGGGTCGACTCGGCGATGTCCTCGGTGGCCTCGTCCTGGCCGCCGAGCGCCTGCACCAGCTTCTGGACGACGCTCTGTGCGGCAACATGGCCCTCCCCGATGGCGGCGTAGAGCGAGGAGATGTCCGGGTAGCGCATCTCGTGCGCGAGCGTGACCAGGGAGTCGCCGGTCAGGATCCGCTGGATCGGCAGGTTCTGCTTGCGCATGGCGCGCGCGATGGCGTCCTTGCCCTGCTCGATGGCCTCGTCGCGGCGCTCCTTGGAGAACCAGCCGCGGATCTTGTTGCGGGCGCGCGGGGACTTGACGAAGCCGAGCCAGTCGCGGGAGGGCCCGGCGCCCGTTGCCTTGGAGGTGAAGACCTCCACCAAGTCGCCGTTGTCCAGGGTCGATTCGAGCGGCACGAGGCGCCCGTTGACCCGCGCTCCTATCGTGCGGTGGCCGACCTCGGTGTGCACCGCGTACGCGAAGTCGACGGGGGTGGCGCCGGCCGGCAGCGCTATCACGTCGCCCTTGGGCGTGAAGACGAAGACCTCGTTGCGGGACAGGTCGAAGCGCAGCGACTCCAGGAACTCGCCCGGGTCCTCGGTCTCCTTCTGCCAGTCCAGCAACTGCCGCAGCCAGGCCATGTCGTTGACGGTGTCCTGGCCGGAGCCCTTGCCGACGCCCTTGGGCACGTCCGTGCGCACCTTGGACGTGCCGGCGACCGCCTCCTGCTTGTACTTCCAGTGGGCGGCGATGCCGTACTCGGCCCGGCGGTGCATGTCGAAGGTACGGATCTGGAGCTCAACGGGCTTGCCGCTGGGGCCGATCACCGTCGTGTGCAGCGACTGGTACATGTTGAACTTGGGCATCGCGATGTAGTCCTTGAACCGGCCGGGGACCGGGTTCCATCGCGCGTGGATGGTGCCGAGGGCGGCGTAGCAGTCGCGGACGGTGTCGACGAGGACGCGGATGCCCACCAGGTCGTAGATCTCGGCGAAGTCGCGGCCGCGCACGATCATCTTCTGGTAGACGCTGTAGTAGTGCTTCGGGCGGCCGGTGACGGTGGCCTTGATGCGGGCGGCGCGCAGATCGGCCTGGACCTCGTCGGTCACTATGGCCAGATACTCATCGCGCTTGGGCGCCCGCTCGGCGACCAGCCGGACGATCTCGTCGTACATCTTGGGGTAGAGGATCGCGAAGGCGAGGTCCTCCAGCTCCCACTTGATGGTGTTCATGCCCAGGCGGTGGGCGAGCGGAGCGTAGATCTCCAGCGTCTCGCGGGCCTTCTTCTCCTGCTTCTCCCGCTTGAGGTAGCGCATGGTGCGCATGTTGTGCAGCCGGTCGGCGAGCTTGATGACCAGGACGCGCGGGTCCTTGGCCATCGCGACGACCATCTTGCGCACCGTCTCGGCCTGCGCGGCCTCGCCGAACTTGACGCGGTCGAGCTTGGTGACGCCGTCGACCAGCAGCGCGACCTGGTCGCCGAAGTCGCCCCGCAGGGTGTCCAGGCCGTATTCGGTGTCCTCGACGGTGTCGTGCAGCAGGCCGGCCATCAGCGTCGCCGGGTCCATGCCCAGCTCGGCGAGGATCGTCGTCACCGCGAGCGGATGGGTGATGTAAGGGTCGCCACTCTTGCGCTTCTGGCCGCGGTGCCAGCGCTCGGCGACCTGATAGGCCCGCTCGATCTGGCGCAGCGTCGCGGTCTCGATCTTGGGGTCATTGCCGCGGACGGCCCGCAGCAGCGGCTCCAGGACCGGGTTGTACGGGCTGGAGCGCTGGACGCCCAGCCGGGCGAGCCGGGCCCGTACCCGGTTGGGTGAGCCGGAGCGGCCGGCGGGGGTGGGCGCCAGCGGCTTGGGCGCGGCGGGCTGGTCGGCCTTGGCCGGCGGCTTGGCCGCGCGGGACGGCGAGGCCGGCTGGGGCGAGGAGGAGGCGGGCCCCGGCTTGGGCGCCGTAGGGGGCCCCTCGGCGGGGGTCCGGGACACGGCGGACCCGCCGGCCGGCGACCGGGGCGTGGCGGTGCCGTCGGACGCATCCTGCCGCTCGGGCTGGGGCGCGTCCGAGGAAGCCGCGTCCGCCGGCTTCGGCTCGTCCGGGCGCGCGGCGTCGGATCCCGCCGGACGCAGTCCGGGGGAGAGCGGCTGGGCCTCGTCTGGCAAGAGCACTCCTCAAGCGGTTCCGGACCCCAGGACCTCGAACGGGTCGGGGTGCCATGGTATCGACCCCGGGGCCGCGCCTCCCCCGCGGCCGGGGTTCCGTACATGACACAGCAGCAGGGGCACCCGAATTCTTCCGGATGCCCCTGATTGTGCGAAGGTGCTGTGCGCGCGTGGCTCAGACCGTGATCAGGGCCTCCAGCGGAGCGCCCTTCAGGCCCGGCTCCAGCCGCCGCCGGCCGGCCAGGAAGCCCAGCTCCAGCAGGACCGCCACGCCCGCGACCTCGGCGCCCGCCCGGCGGATGAGCTGCAGCGAGGCGTCGGCGGTGCCGCCGGTGGCGAGGACGTCGTCTATCACCAGCACCCGTTCTCCCGGGGCCAGCGCATCGGCGTGGATCTCGATCTCGGCGCTGCCGTACTCCAGCTCGTACGCCTGCCGCAGCGTCTTACGGGGCAGCTTGCCCGCCTTGCGTACGGGGACGAAGCCGACGCCGGCGCGCACCGCGACCGGGGCGGCGAGGATGAAGCCGCGCGCCTCCAGGCCCACGACCTTGTCCACCCGATGCCGCCCGCACAGTTCGACGAACGCCTCGGTCAGCGCGCCGAAGGCGGCCGGGTCGTCCAGCAGCGGGGTGATGTCCTTGAACACCACGCCCGGCTGCGGGTGGTCCGGTACGTCCGCGATCCGGCTGAGCAGCAGCTCGCGCAGGCCTGCGGGGGCGCTCATCGGCGCTTGCCCGACGGGCGGCCGCGTCCGCGGTTGCGGGAGGCGGGCTGCTGCCGGGGGCCGACGACCGCGGCGCCGTCACCGTTCTCGTCGTCCACCGCGGCGGGACCCGCATCCTGCGGGTCCTCCTGGCTCCCGCCCTTGGCCGCGGCCGCGGCACGCTTCGCCTTCACCCGCTTGGCCAGCGCCTTCATCTGCGGCTCACGGCCCTTCAGGTCGGCGACCAGCGGGGTCGCGATGAAGATCGAGGAGTACGCACCGGCGGCGAGACCGACGAACAAGGCCAGCGAGATGTCGTTGAGCATGCCCGCGCCCAGGACACCGCCGCCGACGAACAGCAGACCGGCGACCGGGAGCAGCGCCACGACGGTGGTGTTGATGGAGCGCACCAGGGTGCCGTTGATGCTGCGGTTGGCGATCTCGCCATAGGTGAAGCGGGTCTGCTTGGTGATGTCCTTGGAGGCTTCCTTGAGGCTGTCGAAGACGACGACCGTGTCGTAGAGGGAGTAACCGAGGATCGTCAGCAGACCGATGACCGTGCCGGGGGTGACCTCGAAGCCGACCAGGGCGTAGACCCCGACCGTGATCGTCAGGTCGTGGATCAGGGCGACCAGGGCGGCCAGGGCCATCCGCCACTCGAAGGCGATGGCCAGGTAGAACACCACGAGGACCATGAAGATCCCCAGGCCCAGCCACGCCTTGTCGGCGATCTGCTCACCCCAACTCGGTCCGACCAGCTGGGTGTTGACGTCCTTGACCGGGACGTTCAGGTCCTTGGCGAGCTCTTCCTGGACCGGCACCGCCTGCTTGGTGTCCAGACCGCTGATCTGGATGCGCAGGGCGTCGCCGCCGAGCTTCTGCACCACGGCCTGGTGGCCGCCGGCCACCGACTCCGCCTTGTGCTGTGCCTCCGAGGCGGAGACGGAGGTCTTCGGGGTGGTGAAGACCGCGCCGCCGGAGAACTCGATGCCCATGTTCAGGCCGCGCACCGCCAGGCCGACGATGGCCACGACGGTGATGAGGATCGAGACGCCGTACCAGATCTTCCGCTTGCCGATGAAGTCGTAGCCGACCTCGCCGCGGTAGAGCCGGGCGCCGATGCTTCCGAGCTTGGACATCTCACGCCTCCTTCGTCTGGGTGGGGGCGGCGCCGCGACGACGACGCAGCGGCGGCTTGGCGCCCAGGCGCTTGGGATCGAGGCCGGACCAGTGATGGCCTTCGGAGAAGAACTTCCGCCGGGCCAGCAGCGTCATCAGGGGCTTGGTGAAGAAGAAGACCACGACGACGTCGAGGACCGTGGTGAGGCCGAGCGTGAAGGCAAAGCCCTGCACCTTGCCGACGGTGACGGTGAACAGCACCGCGGCGGCCAGGAACGATACGAAGTCGGAGACCAGGATCGTACGGCGGGCCCGCGGCCAGCCCCGCTCGACTGCCGGGCGCAGGGTGCGTCCCTCGCGGATCTCGTCCCGGATGCGTTCGAAGTAGACGATGAACGAGTCGGCGGTGATACCGATGGCGACGATGGCGCCACAGACCGCCGGGAGGTTCAGCGCGAACCCGATGGCCGGGCCCAGCAACGTCATGATCGTGTACGTCAGGACCGCCGAGACGCCCAGGCTCGCCAGCGCGACCAGCGCCAGCCCCCGGTAGTAGGCAACGAGGTAGACGACGACCAGTGCGAGGCCGATGGCGCCGGCGATCAGACCGGCGTGCAGCTGCTCGCCGCCGAGCGCCGCGGTGACCGTGGTCTCGTCGTCGATCTTGAAGGAGAGCGGCAGGGCACCGTAGGAGAGCATGTTGCCGAGGTCCTCGGCGGTCTGCTGGGTGAAGCCACCGGAGATGGTGGCGTTGCCGCCCATGATGGCCTTGTCCACCGAGGGGGAGGAAACGACCGCGCCGTCCAGGACGATGCCGAACTGGTTCTGCGGCGGCGTCTTGGTGGCGAGCTTGCCGGTGATGTCTCCGAACTTCTTGCCGCCGTCGGAGGTGAAGTCCATCTGGACGATCCAGCCCTGGCCCTGCTGGGCGTCGAAGACGGCCTTGGCGTCGCTGACGTCCGTGCCCTCGACGCCGACGGGTCCGAGCACGTACTTCTGCGTGCCGTTGTCCTTGCACGCCACGATCGGGTCGGACGGCTTGGCGTTGGCGGCCTTCTCACCGGCGGTGGCGCGGCTCTTCTTCGTGGAACAGTCCAGCGCGTTGAGCTGCTTCTGGAGGGCCGGCGGGATGGCCGCGCCGCCCGGCGGCGTCGGCGGCGCCTGGGGCGCGGAAGGCTTGGCCGGGCCGGGAGGGGTGGGCTTGGCGGACGGTGCCTTCTTCAGCGAGTCCGTCACCGCGCGGCCCTGCGGCGTCGGCTTGGCGCCCGGCGACTGCGGCGAAGTGGCGTGCTGCTGACCCTTGGCCTTGTCGCCCTTGCCGTTCGCTCCGCTCTGGGAGGGGCCGGGCTTGGGCTGCTCGGGGGTCTTGGCACCCGCGGTGGTGGTCAGCACCGGCCGGAACCCGAGCTGGGCTGTGGTGCCGACCTGCTGGCGGGCCTGCTTCGCGTCCGTCCCCTTGGGGATGTTCACGATGATGTGGTTGCTGCCCTGCGTCTGGACCTCGGACTCGGTCACACCGAGACCGTTGACCCGTCGCTCCATGATGCCGGCGGCGGTTTTCATGTTGGTCTCGTTGATCGCGTTGGGCTTGCCCGGCTGGTTCTGGGCCGCCAGCGTGAAGCTGGTGCCGCCGGCCAGGTCGATGCCCAGCCGCGGCGTCAGCGTGCCGGAGTAGAACATGCCTCCGACCAGCCCCGCCATGGCGATGAGGACCAGGAGCAGGGTGCGGCCCGGATGCCCCTGGCTCGCGGGCCCCCTGCGGCCCTTCTTCGGTGCTGCCACCTTCTCGTATCTCCCTGTCCAACCCCTCGGCCCGGGTTGCCGGCCGAGGAGCCACGAAGTCTTGTGGGGACGTGCCCCCGCCGGAGCCTAGACCGTCACGGAACCGCGGTGCACGACATGCCACGCGTGCTCCGCGGTTCCGTGGGGGTACTACTTGGCTTCGTCGTCGCCGGACTTCTTGTCGTCCTTGGCGGTGTCCGCGTCGGCCTTGACGGTGTCCTTGGCGTCGTCGGCGGCCTTGGTGTCCTTGGCCTCGGCGGCGGGCTTGTCCTCAGCGGGCTCGGCGGCCGGGGTCTCGGCCTTGCCCAGGTCGATCTTGTCGCCCTTGTCGGCCGCTTCGGTGGCCTCGCCGGCGGTGCCGCCGGTCAGCGAGGAGGCGTCGTCCGGGACGACCGGCTCGTCGCCGTGGACCGGGTCGGCACCGTCCAGGATGCGGTTGTACTCCTCGTCCGCGAGCACCGCGCCGATGGCGTTCTTGGCGTAGATCGCGTGCACGCCGGGGGCGACCTCCAGGAGGACGGTTTCCTCATGGATTTCCTTGACGGTGGCGAACATGCCGCCGATCGTCCGGACGCCGGTGCCGGCCTGCATTTCGTTGCGCATCTGCGCGGCCGCCTGCTGCTTCTTCTTGGCAGACCGGGTCATCAGGAACATGGCCCCGATGAGGACGATGAAGGGGAGGAGAGTATAGATACTCACGGGACGGAATTCCTTCGCACGACCGCGGATGCGCGGTCTCATATACGGGGGTGGGTAGCCGTCCATACGAACGGCATCGGCGGAGTCTAGGCGAGTCCCTACCAGTGGAACAACGCCCAGCATCCCACCGCAGTTCCTGACCGTGCGAGTATCCGCGCCGTCACGCCCCGAACAAGCCCTGCTGCCCGCTTCCGCCTGATTGCTGCTGCGGCGGTACGAGGCCCAGGTGTGCCCACGCGGCCGGGGTCGCGATCCGGCCCCTGGGGGTCCTGGCCAACAGTCCTTCCCGTACGAGGAAGGGTTCGGCGACCTCCTCGACGGTCTCCCGCTCCTCCCCCACCGCGACCGCGAGGGTGGACAGGCCCACCGGGCCGCCGCCGAACAGCTTGAGCAGGGCCGTGAGCACGCCGCGGTCGAGGCGGTCCAGGCCGCGGGCGTCGACCTCGTAGACCTTGAGGGCCTGGGAGGCGATCTCGCGGGTGATCAAGCCGTCGGCCTTCACCTGGGCATAGTCGCGGACGCGGCGCAGCAGGCGGTTGGCGATACGGGGCGTGCCGCGGGAGCGGCCGGCGATCTCGGCGGCGCCCTCGGGTTCTATGTCGACGTCCAGCAGCCCGGCCGAGCGGTGGATGACCCGCTCCAGCTCGGCGGGGGCGTAGAACTCCATATGGGCGGTGAAGCCGAAGCGGTCACGCAGCGGGGGCGGCAGCAGACCGGCCCTGGTCGTGGCCCCGACCAGGGTGAACGGAGGGAGTTCAAGGGGGATGGCGGTGGCTCCCGGGCCCTTGCCGACGATCACGTCGACGCGGAAGTCCTCCATCGCCATGTAGAGCATTTCCTCGGCGGGCCGGGACATCCGGTGGATCTCGTCGAGGAAGAGGACCTCGCCCTCCTGGAGGGAGGAGAGGATCGCGGCGAGGTCACCGGCGTGCTGGATGGCGGGTCCGGAGGTGATCCGGATCGGGGCGCCCATCTCGGCCGCGATGATCATCGAGAGGGTCGTCTTGCCCAGGCCGGGCGCCCCGGACAGCAGGACATGGTCGGCGGTGGCGCCGCGGGCGCGGGCGGCGCGCAGCACCAGGTCGAGCTGTTCACGCACCCGCTCCTGGCCGACGAATTCCTCGAGGTCCTTGGGCCGCAGCGCGGCCTCGACGGCGGTGTCCTCGCCGTCCGCGTCGGCCCCGACCAGCCGGTCGGGCGCGCCCGTGGCGGCGTCCTCGGCGGTGTGCGGTGCGGTGTCGTCCCAGTTCACTGCGGAATGCCTCGCGGGGTCGGGGCGGCCGGGCCGCCTGCGTGGTCGTACGGTCGGGGGCGTGGAGCCCGGCCGGCTGCGGTCATCGCGCCCGGTTCAGAGTCTGCAGGGCCGCCTTGAGCAACTGCGGCACCTGGGGCGCACCGCCCTCGGCGACCGCCGCCTCGGCCTGCGGGGCGACCGCGGCGACCGCTTCGTCGGCCTCGCGGGTGGCATAGCCGAGCCCGATCAGGGCGGCGTGCAGCTGATCGCGCCAGCCGGCCGTGACGGCGCTGCCGACGCCCGCGCGGGCGGTGCCCATCGGTGCGCCGAGCCGGTCCTTGAGCTCCAGGAGCAGCTTCTGTGCGCCCTTCTTGCCGATGCCGGGCACGGCGGTGAGGGTCTTCTCGTCGTCGGTCGAGACGGCGAGGCGCAGGGTGTCCGGGGAGTGCACGGCCAGCATCGCCTGGGCGAGCCGGGGGCCGACGCCGCTGGCGGTCTGCAGCAGCTCGAAGGTCTGGCGCTCGTCGTCGTCGGCGAAGCCGTAGAGGGTGAGCGAGTCCTCGCGCACGACGAGGGACGTGGCGAGCTTGGCCTGCTGGCCGATGCGCAGGGCCGACAGGGTGTTCGGCGTGCACTGCACGGCCATGCCGACACCGCCGACCTCGACGACGGCGGTGTCCGGGGCGAGGGCCGCGACCGGGCCGGAGACGAAGGCGATCATCGGGTGCCCTTCTCGGGGGTCGGCCGGCGCGGGCCGGACGACGGGATGGTGGCGGGAGCGGCGCGGCGGGCCGCGGCATGCGCCTGCTGGAGGCGGTTGAGCGCGGGGGCGCGCCAGATGTGACAGATGGCGAGGGCCAGAGCATCGGCGGCGTCGGCCGGCTTCGGTGGTGCGTCGAGCCGCAGCAGACGCGTGACCATCGCGCCGACCTGGGCCTTGTCGGCCCGGCCCGATCCGGTGACGGCGGCCTTGACCTCGCTGGGGGTGTGCAGCGCGACCGGCAGTCCGCGGCGCGCCGCGCACAGCATGGCGACCGCGCTGGCCTGGGCGGTGCCCATGACCGTACGGACGTTGTGCTGGCTGAAGACCCGCTCCACGGCGACGTACTCCGGGCGGTGTTCGTCCAGCCAGGCGTCTATCCCGCGCTCGATCTCGACGAGACGGTGGGCGATATCGGCGTCCGCGGGAGTACGGACGACGCCGACGCCGACCATCGTCAGCGGGCGCCCCGCGACCCCGTCGACCACGCCGACCCCGCAGCGCGTCAGCCCCGGGTCCACCCCCAGCACCCTCATCGGTCCCCGCCCCTCGCGCTGTCGCTCACCAGTTCTCGGTCAGGGAGCGGATGCCCCCTGATCAGCACAGTAGTGGCTGCCACTGACAAACCGACGGGCCGACGGGGTGTGTCCCCGTCGGCCCGTCAGTCGACCGAGCGTGCCACGTCCGTCAGGCGTCGACCTTGGCCATCACGTCGTCCGAGACGTCGAAGTTGGCGAAGACGTTCTGCACGTCGTCGCTGTCCTCCAGCGCGTCGATCAGCTTGAAGATCTTGCGCGCGCCGTCTTCCTCCAGCTCGACCTGCATGGTCGGGACGAAGTTGGCGTCCGCCGAGTCGTAGTCGATGCCGGACTCCTGGAGGGCACTGCGGACCGCGACCAGGTCGGTGGCCTCGCTGAGCACCTCGAAGGACTCGCCGAGGTCGTTGACCTCTTCGGCACCCGCATCCAGGACCGCGCCCAGGACGTCGTCCTCGGACAGTTCGCCCTTGGGGACGATCACCACGCCCTTGCGGTTGAACAGGTACGACACCGAACCCGGGTCGGCCATCGAACCGCCGTTGCGGGTCATGGCGACGCGGACGTCCGAGGCGGCACGGTTGCGGTTGTCGGTGAGGCACTCGATGAGCACCGCGACACCGTTGGGGCCGTACCCCTCGTACATGATGGTTTCGTACTCGGCGCCACCGGCCTCAAGACCCGCACCGCGCTTGACCGCGGAGTCGATGTTCTTGTTGGGCACCGAGCTCTTCTTGGCCTTCTGGATGGCGTCGAAGAGGGTCGGATTGCCGTCCGGATCGGCGCCGCCGGTACGGGCGGCGACCTCGATGTTCTTGATCAGCTTCGCGAAGAGCTTGCCGCGCTTGGCATCGATCACGGCCTTCTTGTGCTTCGTCGTAGCCCATTTAGAGTGGCCGGACATCCGCCTGTCTCCTTCGCGTAACCAACGTCTGAAACGAACGCCACAGATCCTACCGGGGACAGGTCACACGGTGTAACTCCCGCCCATCGCCCGGCCACCACCGGCGAAGCCCTGAGCGCGCCGCACCATGTCCACGAACAGGGCGTGGACCCGGTGGTCGCCGGTGAGCTCCGGGTGGAAGGACGTGGCGAGGACGTTACCCTGCCGCACGGCCACGGTGTGCCCGTCGTACGTCGCCAGGACCTCGACCGCGCCGCCGACCGACTCGACCCAGGGCGCCCGGATGAAGACACCCTCGACCGGCCCGCCGGGGACCCCGGCGACGTCGATGGCCGCCTCGAACGACTCGTTCTGCCGCCCGAAGGCGTTACGGCGCACGATCATGTCGATGCCGCCGAACGTCTCCTGGTCCTCCCGGGCGTCCAGCAGCTTGTCCGCGACCATGATCATGCCGGCGCAGGTGCCGTAGACCGGCTTGCCCGCGCGGACGAAGGCACGGAGCGGCTCCAGCATGCCGAAGACGACGGCCAGCTTGGACATGGTGGTGGACTCGCCGCCCGGTATGACCAGGCCGTCGATCTCGTCCAGTTCCTCGGGACGGCGTACCGGCCGGGCCAGGGCGTCCGACTCGGCGAGCGCGGCGAGGTGCTCGCGGACGTCGCCCTGGAGGGCCAGCACACCGATCGTGGGGGTGCTCATCTATGGTCCTACCAGCCGCGGTTGGCGTAGCGCTCGGCCTCGGGGAGGGTGTCGCAGTTGATGCCGACCATGGCCTCGCCCAGGTTGCGGGAGACGTCCGCGATGACCTTCGGGTCGTCGTAGAAGGTCGTGGCCTTCACGATCGCGGCGGCGCGCTTGGCGGGGTCGCCGGACTTGAAGATGCCGGAGCCGACGAAGACGCCCTCGGCGCCGAGTTGACGCATCAGCGCGGCGTCGGCCGGGGTGGCGACGCCACCGGCGGAGAACAGCACGACCGGCAGCTTGCCGAGCTCGGCGACCTCCTTGACCAGCTCGTACGGGGCGCGCAGCTCCTTGGCGGCGGCGAACAGCTCGTTGTTGTCGTAGCCGCGCAGCCGGGCGATCTCGCCCTTGATCTGACGCATGTGGCGCACCGCCTCGACGACGTTGCCGGTGCCGGCCTCGCCCTTCGAGCGGATCATGGCCGCGCCCTCGGTGATCCGGCGCAGCGCCTCGCCCAGGTTGGTGGCACCACACACGAAGGGGGTGGTGAACGCCCACTTGTCGGAGTGGTTGACCTCGTCGGCCGGGGTGAGGACCTCGGACTCGTCGATGTAGTCGACGCCGAGCGACTGCAGGACCTGGGCCTCGACGAAGTGGCCGATGCGGGACTTGGCCATGACCGGGATGGAGACGGCGCTGATGATTCCGTCGATCATGTCGGGGTCCGACATCCGGGCCACGCCGCCGTCCTTACGGATGTCGGCGGGGACCCGCTCCAGGGCCATGACGGCGACGGCGCCCGCGTCCTCGGCGATCTTCGCCTCTTCCGGCGTGACGACGTCCATGATCACGCCGCCCTTGAGCTGCTCGGCCATCCCGCGCTTGACGCGCGCGGTTCCGGTCTCGGGGTGCTGGGACGTGGTGGGCGTGCTGGACACGGTGTGACCTCACTCAGTGCGGGTGGCTGTACTGCTGCGCCCACACAACCGTTAGTGAGTGGCCTGGGAAAAGGGCCAATTAGAGGTCAGTGGCTCGTCACCGCTGGGACTCGCACTCTCCGGCGCCCGTCCGCCGGGTGCCGGCTCCCGTTCAGTTCCCGGCCGAGCGGTCGTCCAGGACGGCCGGCGGCTCGTCGTCCATCTCGAAGGCCAGCGGAAACGGCGCATGGCCGGCGAGCCGCAGATAGCGCACCACCCGGTGGCGGCGGACGGCGCGGGCGGCCCGTACGGCATCGTTGTGGAAACGGCGGGCCATCGGGACCCGGCGCACCGCGGCGGTGAGTTCGGTGACCGTGCGTTCACCGCCCGGAGCCTCCCGTACGGCCTCCAGCTGGGCCTCCTCGGCGAAGATGGCCCGCAGCGCCTGGCTCAGTTCGCTCTCCGCGACCTCACGGTGGTCCTCCGCGGCCTGCCGGGCCTCGTGCGCGGCCTGGTAGAGGACGATCGAGGCGGCGGGATCGAGGACCCCCGAGGTGCCCACCTCCTGCGCGACGGACGCACGCCGGAGCAGTTGGGCGTCGAGGGCCGCCCTGGCCGCGTCGATGCGGGCGTGCAGGCGGTCGAGCCGCCCGGCCGTCCAGCTCAGATAGATGCCGATGAGGACGATCGCGGCGGCGATCCAGATGAACGTGGTCACGGGCGGTCACGATACGCGTCTGTGCGCTTTGCTTTGCGGCCCACGTTGTCGGCCGGCCCGCCGTGGGGGTTTGTCGCCGTTTGCCGCCCGCTGCGCGGTGCGCTCGCCGTTGCGCCTGCGGCGGGCGTTGCCGCTGCGCGGGGCTGCCGGGGTGCGGTGACGGGCCTCCGCGGGTGGGGTGCCGGACTGCTTCGCTTTACGTCC
>NZ_JBSHAW010000034.1:0-38592 GCF_053611685.1 Streptomyces sp. NPDC054786
GTCGTCTTCGCGATGTTCGCCGGCTTCCACTTCTGGTGGCCGAAGTTCACCGGCAAGATGCTGGACGAGCGGCTCGGCAAGATCACCTTCTGGACGCTGTTCGTGGGCTTCCACGGCACCTTCCTCGTCCAGCACTGGCTCGGCGCCCAGGGCATGCTGCGCCGTATCCCCGACTATCTCGCCGCTGACGGATTCACCGCTCTGAACACCGTCTCCAGCATCTTCTCCTTCCTCCTCGGACTCTCCCTGCTGCCGTTCTTCTACAACGTCTGGAAGACGGCGAAGTACGGCGAGAAGGTCGAGGCCGACGACCCGTGGGGCTACGGCCGTTCGCTGGAGTGGGCGACGTCCTGCCCGCCGCCGCGGCACAACTTCCGCACCCTGCCGCGCATTCGCTCCGAATCCCCGGCGTTCGATCTGCACCACCCGGAGATCGCACGCGAGATCGGGGCCCTGGCGGATGCCGGGGAAGCGCCGGCCCCCGGCATCGGCGCACGCACATGAGCGAGGGAATGCGGAGGAGCGGGGGAATGCGGAGGAGCGCAGGAGCGCGGAAGGGTGAAGGAATGCGGAGGGGCGAGGGAGCGGGAACGGGCGGCGGAATGCGCAGCGGCGGGGAAACGGGCACGACCGAAGGGATGTGGCGGGAAGACGGCATGGAGCTGGACCAGGACCGGGCCATCAATGAGATCGAGGGATTTCTCCTCTGGGAGGCGGAGAAGGACCGGGTGCGCACCCGGGCACAGGCTTTCTGCGACGGCCTGCCCTGGCTCACCGACTCCCAGCGGCGGGAAGTGGAGTTGCGCTATTGCCAGGACCAGCGCGACGCCTCACAGGCCGCTCTGGAGCGCATCGCGGTCCGCAGCGCCGCCCTGCGGACCGAATACGAAGGCGTCTACCGGGCCCTGCGGCGGCGGCTGATCACCGCGTTCCTGTGCGGGACGGTGGCCGTGGCGGCACTGCCGGCCCTGGCGGCCGTCGGCCTGGCCGTGCGCTGAGAGGGCGACGGCCACCGTGGAGCGGGGCACGGCTGACGTCCGCGCGCAACGGGTGACGCCCGCGCGCAACGGGTGACGCCCGCGCGCCACGGGTGACGTCCGCGCGCAACAGCTGACGCCCGCGCGCAACGGCCGTCACCCGTGGCCGGTCCGCCGCTCAGCCGGTGACGGTGATCTGGGACGCGGGGTCGGTGGTGTCGCTGACCTGGTAGACGGCGTTGAACGTCGAGCTGGTCGCGCTCGTCGGACAGCCGAAGCCGCCCGTCACCTTCACCGGCACCTGCGCGTCGGTGAAGCCGAGGGTGGACGGCGCGCCGTTGGTCCAGGTGCCGTTCACCGTGGCCGCCGAGGTGGGGGCCGCGGTCACCGTGCAGGACGCCAGACCGCTGGTCTTGAGCACGAACCCGCCGACGGGGATGGTCAGTCCGGCGGTCACCGGCGCCCCGTCCTGCATGGCCACGCCCCAGGTGCCGGTCGTGGTGACGGTCGCGCTGACCCCGGGCATGCTCGTCGTGCAGGAGCTGTAGGTCGCCGGGGTGGTGGAACTGCTCACCGCCCCCGCCGGGTTCTGGTTGCCGGGCGCGGCCGGGACCTGGCCACTGGAGGACGAGGCCGTACAAGTGACGGTCACCGAACCGGCCTTGAAGGTGGCCTTGCCGCTGAGCGCGGCGGTGAAGCTGTGACCTGCCGGGCTCACGGTCGTGGACGGCGCCGCGGCGGACGGCGCCCCGGCGGGCTGTGCCGTCGCCGGGCTCGTCATGGCGAGCGACATTCCGAGGGCCGCGACGATCCCGGCACCGGCGGTGAGTAAGGCGCGCTGACGGGGGGTACGGCGGGCGGGCTGCGTCATCGTGGGTCTCCTTATGAGGGGTGGGGTGCCGGAGGAGTGGTGCGGCGGGTGGCGCGGGCAGCGCTCGGGTCCCGTACGCGGACGAAGGCGTGGGGGTACGCGTACGGGCGGGCGCGGGGCGGCAGGGGGCTACGGTTCGCTGGGTGCGGGCGCGCTGCCACCGGGCTCGGCAATGGCCCCGGGCGCAGCGGAGGTTCCGGGTTCCGCGGGGGCGACCGGCTGCCAGGCGAAGATCATCGAGCCGCCGAGAATGCCGATGACGGTGCCGATCAGAAAGCCGCCGAGGTTGGACATCACCAGCGCGGCCGCCGCACACAGCACGGTGAGCACGCCCGCGAGGCCCCGGTAGTGCGGCGCGAACCACGCCGAGAGCCCCATCACGATCATCACCAGCCCCATCAGCACCGAGGGGATACCGGCGATGCCCTGTTGCAGCATGATCTTCAGCGGCGCCAACGGGATGGCGCAGATCTCGGCACCGGCGAGGACGGCCGCCAGACCGCCCCAGAAGGGCCGCCCCGTCCGCCAGCGCCGCCAGGTCAGAAGCATTCCTTCTTGCCCTTGGAGATCTTCATGCTCAGACCGGACAGCTTGAACGTGCCCGCGTTGGTGGCCCAGGCCGTCTGCCGGAGGTTGTTGATGCTGACGTCATCGGCCTGCTGGGCGAAGAGGTCCTGCAGGCCCTGGGCGCTGTCCGGCCCCTTGTCGAGGGTGGAGGCGTCCCGGCCGATTTCGATGTGGTGGAAGGACGCATTGCCGGAGAGCTGGGTGGCGTCCACGAAGAGATCGGCCGCTTCGACGGGCCGGCTGCCCGTACCGGCGCTGAGGTTGAGCGAGATATCGCCGATGACCGGCAGGTGGGTGACGACCGACTGGCACAGGTGGTCCAGCTGGGCCGTCTTGATGGCGGTGACGGCGACCGGCAGGAGATCTCCCCTGGCGTTCGCGTCCACACTGCCGTACTGGGCGAATCCCTTGCCCGTGAGGCTGTCCGCGGAGACCTTGAACTGCTGTCCCGAGACGGCGAATGACGCCGCCAGCGCCCCGTTGGCCAGGGCGATGCCCAGGGCGGCGGTGCCGGCGAGGGCCGGGACGGACAGCACGGCGAACTTCCGCCAGCTGATACGTCCCGTGACAGGTCTGCCGTGTGCGTCCTTCATAACGGTGTGTCCCCTTCGAAGAGCGGTGGAGCGCACTGTCGAAACGCATGGGGGGATGCGGATGCGCAGGGTGCGCGTGGTGCTGAAGATGCGCGGGGGAGCCGACGTGTGAACACATGGGGGAGAACGTGCGGCTCGGGGGTGCGCGCTGCCGAACTGTGCGCGAAAATGCCGAACTGCCGAGTGTTACTGGCGAGTTGAATGTAAGTCTGCCCATGACGACTGGCAAGGTTGACGGCGGAACCGTTTTCGGACATACCGCTGGTCCGGCTTTTGCCGCTCTCCGCACACCCCGGCCCTGAGGGGGCCGACAGCTCGGCGGGACGCCGCTCCCCGATCAGCGTGAGCGCCCCGCCCGTACACCGGTCCGCCGCCTCCGCCCTGTCCTTACGCGGTGGCGTCACCGGTCAGCCGTAGTGAACCTGCAGCTCCTTGACGCCGTTGAGCCAGGCCGAGCGGAGCCGGCGCGGATCGCCCGCCAGAGTGATGCCGGGCATGGCGTCCGCGAGCGCGTGGAAGATCAGGTTGATCTCCAGGACCGCAAGGGACTTGCCGAGGCAGAAGTGCGGTCCGCCACCGCCGAATCCCAGGTGGGGGTTGGGGTCACGGGTGATGTCGAAGACCTCGGGGCGGTCGAAGACCTCCGGGTCGTTGTTGGCGGAGGAGTAGAAGATCCCCACCCGCTGCCCCTTCTTGATCTTCGCCCCGCCCAGTTCGGTGTCCTGGGTGGCGGTGCGCTGGAAGGAGACCACCGGCGTCGCCCACCGCACGATCTCCTCGGCCGCCGTCTCGGGACGCTCGCGCTTGTAGAGCTCCCACTGGCCGGGATGGGTGAGGAAGGCGTGCATCCCATGGGTGATGGCATTGCGCGTCGTCTCGTTGCCGGCCACCGCCAGCAGCAGCACGAAGAAGCCGAACTCGTCGGAGCCGAGATTCCCCTCGTGCTCCGCCGCCACCAGCCGGCTGACGATGTCCTTGGCCGGGCACTCCTTGCGCGCCGCGGCGAGGTTCATCGCGTACGAGATCAGCTCCATGGCCGCGTTGGCGCCGACCTCTTCGGTGATGGCCAGTTCGGGATCGTCGTAGGCGATCATCTTGTTCGACCAGTCGAAGATGCGGGCCCGGTCGTCCTGGGGGATGCCGATGAGTTCCGCGATGGCCTGGAGGGGAAGTTCGCAGGCGACGTCGGTGACGAAGTCTCCTGAGCCCTTCCGGCGCGCCTCGGCGACGATGTGCGCCGCCCGGTCGCGCAGCGCGTCCTCCAGGGCGCGGATGGCACGCGGGGTGAAGCCGCGCTGCACTATCTGGCGGACCCTGGTGTGCTCGGGCGGGTCCATGTTCAGCATGATCAGTTTCTGTACGTCGATCTGGTCGCGGGTCATGGACGCGTTGAAGCGGATGATCGAGGTGTTGAGGTTCGCGGAGAAGATCTCCGGCTTGGTGGACACCTCCTTGACGTCCTGATGACGGGTGACGACCCAGTAGCCGTCGTCGCCGAAGCCGGCGATGCCGTGCGGCTGGGCGTTCCACCACACGGGCGCGGTCTGCCGCAGCTGCGCGAACTCGGGGAGCGGAACGCGGGCCTGGTAGACGTCGGGGTCGGTGAAGTCGAATCCTTCGGGCAACGCGGGGCATGGCATCGGCGACTCCTGGTCCGTCCGAGCGTCTGACGGTTCATCAGATATGGGTCGCGGGTGAAGGTAGTAACGAGTTCTACAAGTGGCAAGGGTCGCGGCGAGTCCCTTTACGGACAAGGGTGTTGCACGCCCCTTGCGCCCCGGAGGGCGGCTCATAAGACTGTTTGCGGAACTAGAACGCGTACTAGTTCTTCTTCCGTGGGTGCCGGGACGCCCGCGGACGTGAGGAGAGGACGAGTCAGTCATGGCCGCGGAACCCGTCATCGTCGAAGCAGTACGCACCCCGATCGGCAGGCGCGGAGGCGCGCTCGCCAACCTGCACCCCGCCTATCTCCTGGGCGAGACCTACCGCGAACTCCTCGCCCGTACGGGCATCCAGCCCGACTGCATCGAACAGATCGTCGGCGGCACCGTCACCCACGCCGGTGAACAGTCCATGAACCCGGCCCGCAACGCCTGGCTGGCGATGGGCCTCCCGTACGAGACCGCCGCGACCACCGTGGACTGCCAGTGCGGATCCTCCCAGCAGGCCAACCACATGGTGGCCAACATGATCGCGGCCGGCGTCATCGACATCGGCATCGGCTGCGGCGTCGAGGCGATGTCCCGGGTGCCGCTCGGCAGCGGCTCCAAGCACGGCCCCGGCAAGCCCTGGCCCGACGAGTGGAACGTCGATCTGCCCAACCAGTTCGAGGCGGCCGAACGCATCGCCCGCCACCGGGGGCTGACCCGCGAGAACGTCGACTCGCTCGGCCTGATCTCCCAGGAGCGGGCGGCCGCCGCCTGGGCCGAGGAACGCTTCAAACGGGAGACGTTCGCCGTCCAGGTCCCCACCACCGAGGAC
Organism: Streptomyces sp. NPDC054786; assembly: GCF_053611685.1. Taxonomy (NCBI): domain Bacteria; kingdom Bacillati; phylum Actinomycetota; class Actinomycetes; order Kitasatosporales; family Streptomycetaceae; genus Streptomyces; species Streptomyces sp. NPDC054786. Next base: position 5,490 of record NZ_JBSHAW010000034.1, read on the forward strand.
GAACAGGCCGCGGGCCAGGGCATGTGGCGGCTGGTCGACCGTGACGAAGGACTGCGCGACACCAGCATGGAAGCCCTGGGCGGCCTCAAGCCCGTGATGCCGACCGCCGTCCACACGGCGGGCAACTCCTCGCAGATCTCCGACGGCGCCGCCGCGGTGATGTGGGCCTCCAAGCGCATGGCGCGCGCCCTCAAGCTCAAGCCGCGGGCCCGCATCGTCGCCCAGGCGCTGGTCGGCTCCGATCCGCACTTCCATCTGGACGGCCCCGTCGACGCCACCCGGGCCGTGCTCGGCAAGGCCGGGATGTCCCTCAAGGACATCGATCTCGTCGAGATCAACGAAGCCTTCGCGTCCGTCGTGCTCTCCTGGGCGCAGGTCTTCGAGCAGGATCTGGGGAAGGTGAACGTGAACGGCGGCGCGATCGCCCTGGGCCACCCGGTCGGGGCCACCGGCGCCCGGCTGCTCGCCACCGCACTCCATGAACTCGAACGCAGGGACAAGGAGTTCGCTCTGATCACCATGTGCGCGGGCGGGGCGCTGGCGACGGGGACGATCATCCAGCGGCTGTAGCGGGAGCGGGCGGCTGCCGGGGGGAGCGGGCGGAGCGGCTGCGAAGGGCGGTCGCCGAGCGCGGTTGGCGAACTCGGTTGCCGAGGACCGTTGGCGACGTGGCCACGAGGGAGGGGCTCTCCCGGGCCCCTCCCCAACCTGCGGAAAACCACAGCTGAGTTGGGTGGAAAACCGCATTCTGCGGCGCTCGGGATCTCCGTACCGTCGACGACATGACGAAGAGTGCAGCGCAGCAGCAGCCCACCGGCCAACGACCGCACCGGCGAGCCATGGGGCGTGACCGGCCCCGGTCACGGGGAGGCGGCCCCGGGGGGCGGATCGGAAGTGAAGGAGACGGGGACGTCGAAGGCCGCCCGGCGGGTGGCGCGGCGCAGGGCCCTGAGGACGGTGCCGCCGAGCGTGCCGGTGAGGAGCACGGTGACCAGGGCCCGGGGAAGGTCCCAGCCGAGGGAAGTGGCGAGGCAGTAGGCGAGATAGCGGGCGAGGTTCTGGGCGAGCGGATCGCCGGGGACGAAGGAGACCCCCGAGGCCATGCCGGCGATATAGGGCCAGCCCTGGAGGTTCATGATCAGCCCGTAGAGGACGGCGGAGACGGCTCCATAGGCGGCGAGCATGGCCAGTTCACCGCGGCCGCGCAGCCGGTCGGGCCCGGGCAGCAGACCGGCGCCCATCGACACCCACCCCATCGTCAGCATCTGGAACGGCATCCAGGGGCCGACACCGCCGGTCAGCAGCGCCGACGCGAACATCGCCACGGACCCCAGGACGAACCCGAAGCCGGGCCCGAGCACCCGTCCCGCCAACACCATCAGAAAGAACATCGGCTCGATGCCGGCCGTCCCCGCGCCCAGCGGGCGCATCGCGGCCCCGGCCGCGGCCAGCACGCCGAGCATGGCGATGGCTTTTGCGTCCAGGCCGGTGTCGGCGACGGTCGCCACGACAACGGCGAGCAGCATCGGCAGCAGCGCGGCGAACAGCCAGGGTGCGTCCTTGGAATGGGCGAGCCCGGAGGCGGAGTCGGCGAGCAGCGGCCACCCGAAGGCCATCACGCCGATGGCCGAAATGAGGACCAGGGCCGCGACGGAGCGGGGCCCGAGTCGTACGGCACGGACCTGGCGGGCGGGGCCGGGGCCGGAGCCGGTGAGCGGCCCGTCGCCTTCCGGCCGGTGTGGGCGTGCGTTCATGCGGTGGCCTCCAGGGCGTGGGCCACCTGCGGAACGGTCAGCCAGGGCAGCGGGGCCAGCACCTTGGCGACCTGCGGTGCGAAAGAAGGAGAGGAGACCACGACCTCATCGGTGCGCCCGTCGGCGACGATCTCGCCGTCGGCGAGGATGACGACGCGACCGGCCAGTTCGGCGGCGAGTTCCACGTCATGCGTGGCCAGGATGATGGCGTGGCCCTCGGCGGCCAGGGTGCGCAGCACCTCGATCAGACGGGCCTTGGCGGCGTAGTCCAGGCCGCGGGTGGGCTCGTCGAGGAGGAGCAGCGGAGGACGGGCGGTCAGCACGACAGCAAGGGCCAGGGCGAGACGCTGCCCCTCGGACAGATCCCGGGGGTGAACGGAGTCGGGGACATCCGGCAGCAGTTGGGTGACCAGGGCCCGGCAGCTGCCGGCGGCGGCGCCCGCGTCCTGGTCGGCTGCGGTGCACTCGGCCGCGACGGTGTCCGCGTACAGGAGGTCACGAGGTTCCTGGGGGACCAGACCGACATGCCGCAGGAGGTCGCGGGGGCTGGTGCGGTGCGGGGTGGCGCCGCCGACCCGCACCGTGCCGGAGGCCGGTGGGTGCATACCGACGAGGGTGGTGAGGAGGGTGGATTTCCCCGCGCCGTTACGCCCCATCAACGCAAGGGTCTCGCCGCCCCGCACGGTCAGATCCACCTGGTGCAGTGCCTCGATCCGCCCCCGGCGGACGCTGAGCCCGGAGACGGCCGCGGCGACACCGGCCGGGGAGCCCGCGGAAGCAGGGGCCGGCACCGCCGGCGCGCCCCCGAGGCCTTCGCCCACCGCCGGCGTGCCACGACCCACCGCCGGTGCCTGCGGCCTGACTCCTGTCAGCCGTTCGCGCAGCGGTGCGGCCTTGCGGCGGGCGTCGCGTACGGACAAGGGAAGGGGCGACCAGTGGGCGAGGCGGCCGAGGGCCACCACCGGGGGGTGGACGGGGGAGACGGCCATGATGTCGGCGGGGGCGCCCATGACCGGGGGTGCGCCGGGGGAGGGGAGCAGGATGACCTGGTCGGCGTACTGGACCACGCGCTCCAGGCGGTGTTCGGCCAGGAGGACCGTGGTGCCGAGGTCGTGGACCAGGCGTTGGAGGACGGAGAGGACCTCCTCGGCGGCGGCGGGGTCGAGTGCCGAGGTCGGCTCGTCCAGGACCAGGACCTTGGGGTGGGTGGTGAGGACCGAGCCGATCGCCACCCGCTGCATCTGGCCGCCCGAAAGGGTGGTGATGGCGCGGTCGCGCAGCTCTGCCAGCCCCAGCAGGTCCAGGGTCTCCTCGACACGGCGGCGCATCACGTCAGGGGCGAGGCCGAGCGATTCCATCCCATAGGCGAGTTCGTCCTCGACGGTGTCGGTGACGAAGTGCGCCGACGGGTCCTGGCCCACGGTGCCGACCACATCGGCCAGTTCGCGCGGTTTGTGGGTGCGGGTGTCCCGGCCGTCGACGGTGACCCGGCCGCGCAGGGTGCCGCCGGTGAAGTGCGGGACCAGGCCGCAGACGGCGTTCAGGACGGTGGACTTGCCGACGCCGGAGGGGCCGACCAGCAGGCACAGTTCGCCCTCGGGCACGGTCAGGTCGATGCCCTGGACGGCGGGCGCCGCGGCGTCGCCGTAGGTGACCGAGACCTGCTCGAACCGGATCACTGGGTGGGCTCCTTCGTGCGCGGATCGACAACGGGGGCGCGGCCACGGGACACGGCCCGGTCCGCCCGGTCCGTGCTCGACGGGAGCGGGGCGACGAACGCGGGCAGCAGCCCCACGAGAACGGAGGCGGCCGGCCAGAGGGGGAGGACGGGGGCGGTGAGCGGGACAGCGGGCGGGTGGAGGGCGGCGGGTGCGTAGTCGTTCGCCCAGATCATCAGGGCGGCGACGGCGACGCCGGAGCCCGCGACCAGCCAGGCGCGGACGCCCCACCGGTCGGGCCGGTAGCGGCTGCGCACCGACCGGCGGCCGCCGAGCCACAGCCCGGCGAGCGCCGCCGCCAGTCCGGCGAGCAGCAGCGGCAGCCCGTAGCCGCCCCCGGTGTCGCCCAGCAGCCCGTAGGTTCCGGCACAGATACCGAGCAGCCCGCCGAGAGTGAGGACGGAGGTGAGGTGCCGCACGGCGGGCGGTACCTCGGCGCTACGGCCGTAGCCGCGCGCGTCCATGGCAGCGGCCAGCGCCACCGAGCGCTCCAGCGCGCCCTCCAGGACCGGCAGTCCGACCTGGAGGAGTGCCTTGAAACCGCGGTCGGGGCGGCCGCGCAGCCGACGCGCGGCACGCAGCCGCTGGACATCGGCGACCAGGTTGGGCGCGAAGGTCATCGCGACGACGACCGCGACGCCCGCCTCGTAGAGCGCACCGGGCAGGGACTTCAGCAGCCGGGCCGGGTTGGCGAGCGCGTTGGCGGCACCCACGCAGATGAGGAGAGTGGCCAGTTTCAGCCCGTCGTACAGCGCGAAAACCATGCCCTCGGCGGTGACCCGGCCGCCGATCCGGACGCCCTTCGCCCAGTCCGGCAACGGCACTTCGGGCAGCGTGACAAGGGTGTGCGTACCGGGGATCGGCGAGCCGAGGATGAAGGCGAAGACCAGCCGGATGGCGATCACGACCAGGCCGAGCTTGACGAACGCCCCGTACGAACGGGCCCATGGCGCATCCGTACGCCGGGCCGCGACGACATAGCCGGCCACGCCCACCAGCAGCCCCAGCAGCAGGGGATCGGTGGTGCGGGAGGCCGCGGTGGCCAGGCCGAGCGCCCACAGCCACCAGGCGCCGGCATGCAGCGCGGTGGTACGGGTCGCCTGCGGGGCGCTCATCCGCGTCGGCGGCGCGCCTGCCACACCGCCGCTGCGCCCAGTACGACGACGGCCGCGACACCGCCGACCAGCCCGGCGGACGGGCCGCCGTCACCCCCGCCGCTCGCGTCGCCGCCGTCCGCCGCCGCGCCCGAAGACGGAGAAGCGGACGACGCGGGCCCCTTCGCCCCCTTCACCGGGTCCGCGCACCCCGACGTCGGGTAACCGGCGATGGCGCACAACAAGGCGTTGGAGTCATAGCGCAGCGGCCGGGCGACCGCCGCCAGCGCCTCCCCCGCCGAGGCGTCCTCGGACACCTGGGCACACTCTGTCCTGGCCTTCGGCGGTCGCTCGCCGCCGGGCGCGTCCGCCGCGGTCCCGAAATCGATGACGATGCCGACCCGCTTGCGGCCGTCCTTCGCCGGGGTGCCGTGGCAGATCGCGTCGAAGCCGGCGGCCGCCCGGGGCTTGCCGGCCGCGGCGTAGTCGGCGCTGACGGCGAAGCGGAAGCCCTCCACCGCACCGTCGGCCGGCCGCAGCGTGGCCGGCCCCTCGGTGGCGTACGCCCAGGAACTGCCCGTGCCGTGCCAGAAGGACCAGTAGCGGTACTCCTGCGCCTGGGCGGGCCCGGCGGCCAGACCGGTGACCGTACCGGCCAGCAGCACGGCGCCGGCGATCCTGGTACGCCCCATCAGAGCCGGCTCTTCCTACGGCTGCTCAGCAGGAAGCCGATGCCGGCACCGATGGCGAGGCCGATGCCGATGATCCAGGGCAGGCCCAGGCCGCCCTCGTCCTTGGAGCCGTCGGCGTCCTTCTTCGCCGCGGCGGCCGGCTCGGGGCCGGTGGCGTTGAGCGCGGCCACCAGATCGGTGCCGCCGAAGGAGCGCGGGTCGGTGCCGGTGGCGTGCGCGGCCAGCACCAGCTGGGCGTACGCGGCGGGGCCGTTCCGCTTGGCCCAGTCCGCCGAGTTCTTCTCCAGCCACTTCAGCGGCTTCGCGGCGGCGGCGCCGTGCCGGCCGGCCGCCAGCGCCACCACGGCGTCGGCGGTGTTGCCGACGTCGGGCTGCTTCTCCGCGCCCGGCATCGCGGAGAGCAGATGCTGTCCGTTCTTGTCGAGCTGCGCGACGAGGTAGCCGTCGCCGCCCGCCGCGGCCTGCGCCGGATCGCTGCTGCCCGCCTTCTTGCCTTCGCCGTCCTTACAACTCACCGGCTTGACGGGGGCGTTTGCTCCCTTGCCGGCCGGCTCGACGACAAAGCCCTTGCCGAGCGCTCCGGTCGCGGCGGCCGCGGTGGCGTCGGCGTTCGGGGCCGCGCCCTTGAGCTGGAAGGTGAACGCGCCGCGCGCGTCCTCCTTCGCCTCGCAGCCCAGCCGGAAGGTGAGCAGCCCGTCGTAGGGGGTCTTGCCACCCTTCTTCGACGTCACGGACCGCGGCTTCTCGCCCGCCGCCGCGAGCGCGCCGATGACCACGGAGGTGGAGTTGGCGTCGCTGGCCGAGCCGGCCATCGAGCTCCAGCCGCCGTCGTCGTTCTGCACCGACTTCAGCCAGCTCACGGCCTTCTGCACGGCGCCCCCGTGCCCGCCCAGCGCGGCCAGCGCCTGCACCGCGGCGGCCGTCTGGTTGGTGTCCCGCATGGTCTTGGCGTCGCAGGGCTTGCCCGGCCCGGCCCGGAAGGCGGTGAACGAGCCGTCGGCGCACTGCTGTCCGGCCAGCCACTTCACGGCGGATGCCGCGGGGCGTATGCCCACGGTGTCCTGGGCCAGCAGCGCGAGCGACTGCCGCCAGACCCCGTCGTACTGCGGGTCCTTGGTGCCGTACAGCCCGTCGGGCAGCTTCTTGGGGGATGCGGGCGGGGAGTCCGCGTACGCGGCGGGGGCAGCGGCCGCGCCCAGCACCACCGCGGCCGCCAGCGCCGTGGCGGCGCGGCGCGCCAGGAAGGCGACGGAATGCGGCAAAGGGGCCTGGTGAGCCATGGAAGCCATGGGGGCCATCGGGTCGGTGCCTCTCGGGTCGGGTCGCGGCGATGCTACGCAGCCGCGCTCGGCCGGCCGTCCGCGCGCCGATCCATGAATCGGGCGCGGTGGCACCGGGCTCAGCTCCGTATACCTCGACGGTGCCGCGCACCGGCCGTCCGCACGGGCGGGCGGTTCCGGTGGCGGGAGCCTTGGTCGTGCCCCCTCGGGTGTTCCGGCTCGTACGGCCCTCCGCGCCCGGCCAGGGGCGCGGTGCGGGCAGGCCGTCCTCACGGTTGCGGGTCAGCGCCGGATTTCCACCGGCTTCCCCCGATCGGGTACGGATGAAGTTGTCCCGCACACCTTAACCGGCCCCCGCCCGGCCACTCGCTCGCCCGTACGAGCCGGAACTGCTCGGGGGAGAGCGCCGGGCGGGAATCGGCCGTGGGCCGGGGAGGGCGCCGGGCGGAATCCGGCCGTGGGCCGACCGCGGGCCGGCGTGGGCCGGGCGGCAACCGGCCGCCGCCTCGTCGAGGCCCCTCCCACGGTCCATGGCCCGATGGCCCCGCCCGTCCCTCACACCGCCTGGTACCGCACCGGACAGGACCCCGGCACCCGCTCCGCCTGCCCCTGCTTCACCAGACGGCGCAGATGGGCCTCGGCCTCCGAGACGGCGATATTGCGCGAGGCGTACGGGATCTGCCCCCAGGGGCGGTTCCACTCCATGGCCATGGCCAGCTGCCAGGGAGTGCGGGGTTCGCGCAGCAGCGCCCTCAGCTGGGAGAGCCGTGCCTCGTGGTGGGCGATGAGCTCGCGTACGCGTCCGCCGGCGTCGATGAAGGCGTGCTGGTGGGCGGGCAGCACCTCGGCGGGCGCGAGCCGGCCCACGCGTTGGAGGGAGTCGAGATAGTCGCCCAGGGGATCGTGGAGGTCCCGATCGTGGAGGTCCCTCACGCTCCCACCCTCGTTCGAGCCGGGGGGACGCCCCTCGCCCTCCGGGTCCTCGTACAGGCCGATGTGCGGGGTGATGCCGGGGAGGAGATGGTCGCCGGAGAAGAGCCGGCCGAAGCCGGGGGCCTGCCCCGACGGGTGCTCCTCCTCCAGATGGAGACACACATGACCCGGGGTGTGCCCCGGTGTCCAGATGGCGCGCACCCGGCGCCCCGGCAGATCGAGCAGCTCGCCGGGGCTGATGTCGCGGTCCGGCAGCGCGGCTCCCTGTCCGGGCAGCTTCCGGCCCCGCCCCTGGGCGCGCGCCTCCCGCAGCGGTGCCAGATGCTCGTCCGGTGCGCCCGCCGTCGCGAGCCTGGCGGTCAGGTGGTCGAGCCACCGGCCCGGTTCGGCCTCGCGGGTGCGGCGGACCACGTCGGTATCCGCGGCGTGCATCGCGATCCAGGCGCCGGAGGCCTCTCGCACCTTGGCCGAGAGGCCGTGGTGGTCGGGGTGATGGTGGGTGATCAGGACGCCGTGGAGATCGGCGAGGGCGAAGCCGCAGGCACTGACGCCGGCGACGAGGGTGTCCCAGGAGTCCGGGTCGTCCCAGCCGGTGTCGATGAGCACCGGCCCGCGGTCGGTCTCCAGGAGGTGGACGAGGGTGTGGCCGAGCGGGTTGTCCGGGATCGGGACGGCGATGCTCCACACCCCGCCCTTGTGGTCGGTCACCTGTGGCGTCATCCGGTCCCCTTTCGGTGTGGCATACACCCGGTACCGGCTTCACTATAACTAGAACTGGTTTCAATGCGGAGGGAAGTGACCTTCGTTCCGGCGGAGTTGGGATTCGGCCCGCGCCGTGGACTCCTGCAACTAGAACTGGTATCAGTTCCTGTTGCGGTGAGCGATGCTGATGCAGCATCAGGAGCCACCCAAGGGGCAGCCAGGAGACCGCTCAGGGACCCTCAGGACCCCTCAGGGATTGTCGGACAGGCGGCCAACCCGCAGGAGGCGGCAGCGATGAGCGACCTCGTCGAGCACGGAAAGCTCTACATAGGCGGTGAGTGGGTCGATCCGGCCGGCCGGGACACGATCGAGGTCGTCTCGCCCCACACCGAACAGGTCATCGGCCGGGTGCCGCACGCCTCACGGGCCGATGTCGACCGTGCGGTGGCCGCGGCCCGTACGTCCTTCGAGTCCGGGGTGTGGGCGAACGCCCCGTTGGCGGACCGGATCGCGGCGGTGGCCCGTATCAAGGACGGCATCGCGGCCCGCAGCGAGGAGATCGCCAAGGTCATCAGCTCCGAGAACGGCACGCCCTTCACCTCCGGCGTCATGGTGCAGTCGCTGGCCGCGATGCTGGTGTGGGACGCGGCACTGACCGTGGCCCGCGACTTTCCGTTCGAGGAGCGGCGGGACGGGGTGCTGGGTCCGCTGCTGGTGCGGCGGGAGCCGGCCGGGGTGGTCGCTGCCGTGGTGCCGTGGAACGTCCCGCAGTTCACCGCCGCCGCCAAGCTCGCACCGGCGCTGCTGGCCGGCTGCTCGGTGGTGCTCAAGGTGTCGCCGGAGACCCCGCTGGACGCGTATCTGCTCGCGGAGATCGCGGCCGAGGCCGGGCTGCCGGCGGGGGTGCTGTCGATCCTCCCGGCGGACCGCGAGGTGAGCGAGTACCTGGTCGGGCACCCGGGCGTGGACAAGGTGTCGTTCACCGGCTCGGTGGCGGCGGGCAAACGGGTCATGGAGGTCGCGGCCCGGAACCTCAGCCGGGTCACTCTGGAGCTGGGCGGGAAGTCCGCTGCGGTGATCCTGCCGGACGCGGATCTGGACGCGGCGGTGGCCGGCATCGTGCCGTTCGCCTGGATGATCAACGGCCAGGCGTGTGTGGCCCAGACGCGGATCCTCGCACCGCGCAGCCACTACGACGAGATCGCCGAACGGTTCAGCGCGGCGGCGTCCGCGCTCACCGTCGGCGACCCGCTGGATCCGGCCACCGAACTCGGCCCACTGGTTGCCCGCCGTCAGCAGCAGCGCTCGCTGGACTACATCGCGCTCGGACGGCAGGAGGGCGCCAAGGTCCTCACCGGCGGCGGCCGGCCCGAGGGGCAGCCGACGGGCTGGTATGTCGAGCCGACCCTCTTCGGCGAGGTCGCCAACTCCATGCGGATCGCCCGCGAGGAGATCTTCGGCCCGGTCATCTGTCTGCTGCCGTACGACGACGAGGCCGAGGCGGTACGGATCGCCAACGACTCCGACTACGGGCTCTCCGGCTCGGTGTGGACGGCCGACGTCGACCACGGCATCGACCTCGCCCGGCAGGTCCGCACCGGTACGTACTCGGTGAACACCTTCAGCATCGACATGCTCGGCCCGTTCGGTGGCTACAAGAACTCCGGCATCGGGCGGGAGTTCGGGCCGGAGGGCTTCGGCGCATACATGGAGCACAAGATGATCCATCTGCCGGCCGGTGCCTGATGGGGGACCGCTGGCGGGTGGAGGTGGACCGGAGCGTCTGCATCGGGTCCGGGATGTGCGTCGGCGCGGCGCCGGACGGCTTCCGGCTGGACACGGCCCGGCAGTCGCACCCGGTGGCACCGGAGACCGATACCGACGAGGGTGTACTGGCGGCGGCCGAGGGGTGTCCCGTGGAGGCCATCACCCTGACCCTGGCCGACAGCGGCGAGGCGGTCTTCCCACCGGAGGAGTGAGCGGGCCCGGGGTGCGGGGTGCGGGGCGGCGGGAGCCCCGTAGGGGGTGTGGGGTGGTGGTCCCGTAGGGGGCCGGTGGGCCCCTTGCGGGCCAACTACCCGTGCCTGCACGGGAGTTAACGGTAGGTCCCCGCGATTCACTCATTTGTGCGGCAGCGGCACGGATCACTCAACGGTCCGCTCAACAACCCCGTCCCGGCGCCCCGTCCCGGCGCCGCATCCCGGCGGCCCACCCAACAGGCCATCCAGCAGCCCATCTAGCGGCCCATCCTGCGGCGTCAGCGCTCCGTCCCGGGTGCCGTGAGGTCGATCAGGCGGCACACCGTCTCGATGTCTATCTTCACCTGGGCGATCGAGGCCCGCCCCGACAGCCAGGTGATCAGCGCCGAGTGCCAGGTGTGCTCGATGACCCGGACCGCGGAGAGCTGCTCGGGGGTCGCGGGGCCGTCCAGCCCCATCGCGTCGAGAATGATCGCGGTGGTCAGCCGGGAGACGGTGTCGACCTCGGGGCTGACGGAGCGGTCGGCGAAGGTCAGCGCGCGCACCATCGCGTCCGCGAGATGCGGCTCGCGCTGCAGTGCGCGAAACGCGCGCATCAGGGTCTGGGCGACCCGGGCGCCCGGGTCCTGCTCCGACGGGGGGCGCTTGCGCAGCGTTTCGTGCATGTGCTGGAGCTGGTCCTGCATGGTGGCGACCAGCAGATGCACCTTGGAGGGGAAGTAGCGGTAGAGGGTGCCGAGCGCGACGCCCGAGGACTCGGCGACCTCGCGCATCTGCACGGCGTCGAAGCCACCACGGGACGCCAGCTTGGCGCTGGTGTGCAGGATGCGGCGGCGCCGGGCCTCCTGACGCTCGGTCAGGGGAGGACTCGCGGGAAGCGTCGGCCTGGCCGCCTTGGATTCCGTAGTCATATTTCCCATTCCGTGGCATTCCGTCCGCGATGCGGTGAGTGCCGGTGGTGTGATCGGCACAGCATGGCAGGGGGGCGGGTGGTGGCGCGAATCACCTGGTGCGGCTCTTTTCGCATCGTTCTCGGCCGGTAGATTCGAAGCTCGCTGAACTGACCAGTAGCCAATCAGTTCTGAAACTTGTTCTAGATTACCGCCAGCGGTTACGCTCCGGCGAAAGTCCAGTGAGAAGGGGGCCGAGCGTGACCGCAGAGGCCGTCCAGGCAGCCGCGCCTCGCCCCGCAGAGGCCTCCTCGGCCTCCGCCCCGTCGAACGGTGAGCGTCCCCTGCGCATCGCGATGCTCACGTATAAAGGGAACCCGTTCTGCGGCGGTCAGGGCGTCTATGTGCGTCACCTCTCGCGCGAACTGGCCCGCCTCGGCCACACCGTCGAGGTCATCGGCGCCCAGCCCTACCCCGTCCTCGACGGCGGGGTGCCCCTGACCGAGCTGCCCAGCCTGGACCTCTACCGCCAGCCGGACCCGTTCCGTACGCCGAAGCGCGGCGAGTTCCGCGACTGGATCGATGCGCTCGAGGTCGGCACGATGTGGACCGGCGGCTTCCCCGAGCCGCTGACCTTCTCGCTGCGGGCCCGGCGCCATCTCGCCGCCCGTCGCGGCCAGTTCGATGTCGTCCACGACAACCAGACCCTCGGCTACGGCCTGCTCGGCGGGCCCGGCGCGCTCGGCGCCCCGCTGGTCACCACGATCCACCACCCCATCACCGTCGACCGGCGGCTCGATCTGGAAGCCGCCGGCGGCTGGAGGCGCCGTGCCTCCGTCCGCCGCTGGTACGGCTTCACCCGGATGCAGAAGCGCGTCGCCCGGCGACTGCCGTCCGTGCTGACCGTCTCCGGCTCCTCCCGCCAGGAGATCGTCGACGACCTCGGGGTGTCCGCCGGCCGGATCCATGTGGTGCATATCGGCGCCGACACCGACCTGTTCTCGCCAGATGCCTCGGTCCCCGAGGTGCCGGGACGGATCGTCACCACCTCCAGTGCGGATGTGCCGCTCAAGGGCCTGATCCACCTGGTCGAGGCGCTCGCCAAGGTGCGCACCGAGAATCCCGACGCGCATCTGGTGGTCGTCGGCAAGCGCGCCGACGACGGGCCGGTCGCCGCCGCCATCGAACGGCTCGGACTGTCCGATGCCATCGAATTCGTCAAGGGCATCACCGACGGCGAACTGGTCGACCTGGTCCGCAGCGCCCAGATCGCCTGTGTCCCGTCCCTCTACGAGGGGTTCTCGCTGCCCGCGGCCGAAGCGATGGCCACCGGCACCCCGCTGCTGGCAACGACCGGCGGCGCCATCCCCGAGGTCGCCGGGCCGGACGGCGAGACCTCGCTCGCGGTGCCGCCGGGCGATGCCGGCGCGCTGGCGGGCGGACTGCTCCGGCTCCTGGGCGACGAGACGCTGCGCCGGCGGCTCGGCGCGGCCGGCCGGGAGCGGGTGCTGGCCCGCTTCACCTGGCGCCAGGCCGCCATCGGCACCGCCGAGCGCTACCGCGAGGCCATCGCCCTGCAGGGCGACCGGTCCGCCGCCCGGACCTCGCTGCGGGCCACGCCCGCGGCGGCCGCCGGTGCCGCGCCGGCGCCGAGCGCCGCCGGACACGTCTAGTGGCCCGCCCGGCCCGTATTTCCTTTCGCAGCCACCACCGCCACCAACCGCCGGACGAAAGCAGAACGCCGTGCTGACCGTCGACTTTTCCCGTTTCCCGCTCGCTCCGGGCGACCGCGTGCTCGACCTGGGGTGCGGCGCCGGCCGGCATGCCTTCGAGTGCTACCGGCGCGGCGCGCAGGTCGTCGCCCTCGACCAGAACGGTGAGGAGATCCGCGAGGTCGCCAAGTGGTTCGCCGCGATGGAGGAGGCGGGCGAGGCCCCGGCGGGCGCCTCCGCCACCGCCATGGAGGGTGATGCGCTGAACTTGCCGTTCCCCGACGACAGCTTCGACGTCGTGATCATCTCCGAGGTCATGGAGCACATCCCGGACGACAAGGGGGTGCTCGCCGAGATGGTCCGGGTGCTGCGCCCCGGAGGCCGGATCGCCGTCACCGTCCCGCGGTACGGGCCCGAGAAGGTCTGCTGGGCGCTCAGCGACGCCTACCACGAGGTCGAGGGCGGCCATATCCGCATCTACCGCGGCGACGAGCTGCTCGGCAGGATGCGCGAGGCCGGCCTGGAGCCGTACGGCACGCACCACGCCCACGGGCTGCACAGCCCCTACTGGTGGCTCAAATGCGCCTTCGGGGTCGACAACGACAAGGCGCTGCCGGTGCAGGCGTACCACAAGCTGCTGGTCTGGGACATCATGAAGAAGCCGCTGGCCACCCGGCTCGCCGAGCGGGCGCTCAACCCCGTCATCGGCAAGAGCTTCGTCGTCTACGCCACCAAGCCGCACCTTCCCGGGACGGCGGCCGCCGCCGAGCCGGCCGCCACCGCGGCGAGCGAACCCGCCGAGGCCGCCGCCGGTCCCGCAGCCAAGTCCACGAAGCCGGCGGCCGAGCCCTCCGCACCGGCCAGGAAGCCCGCGCAAGGCGCCGCGTCCGGCAGCAAGTCCGCCGCCAAGGCTCCCGCCAAGTCCGCCGCCAGGACTTCCGCCGCCAAGCCCGCCGCCAAGTCCGCCGCCAAGAAGTCTGCCGGGGCCGCCAAGTGACGAGTCCCGGGCGTACCGAACGGCTCGTCCTGCCGGGGGTGCTCACCGCCGAACAGGCGGCCCGCACGGTGGCCGGCATCCTGGCGGCCCAGCGGCCGGACGGCGCGATTCCCTGGTTCCGGGGCCACCACCTCGACCCGTGGGACCACACCGAGGCCGCCATGGCCCTGGACGCGGCCGGCGAACACGAGCGCGCCGAGGCCGCGTACGAGTGGCTGGCACGGCATCAGAACCCGGACGGGTCCTGGTACGCGGCCTACGCCGACGGTGACGCGGAGGCACCCACCGACCGCGGCCGGGAGACCAACTTCTGTGCGTATCTCGCGGTCGGCGTCTGGCACCACTTCCTGTCCACCGGCGACGAGGCCTTCCTCGACCGCATGTGGCCCGCGGTCCATGCGGCGATCACCTTCGTGCTGGAACTCCAGCAGCCCGGCGGCGAGATCGGCTGGAAGCGCGAGGACGACGACACGCCCGTCAACGAGGCGCTGCTGACCGGCTCGTCCTCCGTATACCAGGCGCTGCGCTGTGCGCTCGCCCTCGCCGACCAGCGCGAGGAGCCGCAGCCCGACTGGGAACTGGCGGTCGGCCGCCTCGGCCATGCGATACGCAGCCACCCCGAGCGGTTCCTCGACAAGGCCCGCTACTCCATGGACTGGTACTACCCGATCCTGGGCGGCGCGGTGCGCGGCGCGGAGGCCAGGGAGCGTATCGACGCGCAGTGGGAGCACTTCGTCGTCCCCGGCCTGGGCGTGCGCTGTGTGCTGCCCAACCCCTGGGTCACCGGCGGCGAGAGCGCGGAACTGGCGCTCGCGCTGTGGGCGATGGGGGAGTCCGAGCGGGCCGTACAGATCCTCAAGTGGATGCAGCATCTCCGCGCCGAGGACGGCATGTACTGGACCGGCTATGTCTTCGACGACGACGCGATCTGGCCACGCGAGCTCACCGCCTGGACGGCCGGTTCGTTGCTGCTCGCGGTGGCCGCCCTGGGCGGCGACGAGGCCACCACCTCGGTCTTCGGGGGCGAGCAGCTGCCGAGGGGACTCGATCCGGACTGCTGCCGGTAGCCGGCCCGCGCGGGCTCGTCCCGTACGGACCGCCCCGTACGGGACGAGCCCGCCGACGGTGTCCGTACGGGCCGTCCCGGCCGGGGGAAGGGGCCCGTCGCGATGCCGGCTGCCGAAGAAACGGGAGGCCGAGCCGCGGCACCGCACACTACTGTGCGCGCATGACTCTCCAAGGCTCACTCACCCACGACGCATACTGCGCCCAACTCCTCGCCGAGACGGAGAAGTTCCGGGAGCTCCTGCGGGGCGCCGATCTGTCGGCGAAGGTCCCGACCTGCCCCGACTGGACGCTGGCGGATCTCGCCCGGCACGTGGGCAGCGCGCATCGCTGGGCCGGCACCCTCGTCGCGACCCGGGCCGCCAAGAACGTCGACGACGCGGAGGTCCCCGGAATGGCGGGCCCGAGGGCGACGATGCGGCAGCGCTGGACGCCTGGCTCGCGGCCGGTGCCGAACAGACCGTGGCGGCGCTGCGCGAGGCCGGCCCCGACACCGAGGTGTGGACCTGGTCGCCGGTACAGCGGACGGGCTTCTGGGCCCGCCGGATGACCCACGAGACCGTGATCCACCGCGCCGACGCCGCGCTCACCGTGGGTGCCGCCTTCGAGGTCCCGGCCGAGGTCGCCGCCGACTGCCTGGAGGAGTGGCTGCAGTTGTGCGCCCTGCCCATGGTCGCGGCGCGCCATACGGAGCGTTCCGCGCTGCTCTTCGGTCCGGGCCGCACGATCCACCTCCACGCCACCGACACTCCGCCCGAGCTGAACGCCGAGTGGCTCCTCGACCTCACCGGCGACCGGCTCGCCCACCGCCGCACCCACGAAAAGGCGGCGGTCGCGCTCCGCGGCCCCCTCACCGATGTGCTCGGTGTCCTCTACCGCAGGCTGCCCGCCGACAGCGACCGGGTCGAGGTGCTGGGGGACCGCGCCCTGCTCGACCGGTGGCTGGCGTGGGCGTCCTTCGAGTGATGCGCCTGCCCGTGTCAGGAGTTGAGCTCGGCCAGTACCCGTAGCGTGTGCGGGTCGGGGGCGGTGACCAGCAGATCGGTGACCGGTCCCGTGCGCCACAACTCCAGGCGTTCCGCGATCCGTTCGCGCGGACCGACCAGCGAGATCTCGTCCGCGAAGGCGTCGGGGACGGCGTGTACGGCCTCCTCCTTGCGGCCTTCGAGGAAGAGCCGCTGTACCCGCCGGGCCTCCTCCTCGAAGCCCATCCGCGCCATCAGATCGGCATGGAAGTTCTTCGCGGCGTGCCCCATCCCGCCGATGTAGAAGCCGAGCATCGCCTTGACCGGCAACAGCCCTTCGGTGACGTCGTCGCAGACCACGGCGCGTGCCATGGGGGCGATGAGAAAGCCGTCCGGGGCCTGAGCCAGTGACGCCCGGTAGACGTCGGTGCGCTGCGGCGACCAGTACAGCGGCAGCCAGCCGTCGGCGATCCGGGTCGTCTGGGCGATGTTCTTGGGCCCTTCCGCGCCGAGCAGGAGGGGGAGGCCGGCGCGCAGCGGGTGGGTGATGGGTTTCAGCGGTTTGCCGAGGCCGGTGCCGTCCGCACCGCGGTAGGGCAGCGGGTGGAAGAGCCCGTCGGCCTCCACCGGCCCCTCCCGGCGCAGGACTTGTCGGATCACGTCCACGTATTCGCGGGTGGCGGTCAGCGGGCTCTTGGGGAACGGCCGTCCGTACCACCCCTCGACGACCTGCGGTCCGGAGAGCCCCAGGCCCAGCCGCAGCCGTCCACCGGAGAGATGATCGAGGGTGAGCGCATGCATCGCGGTGGCGGTGGGCGTGCGGGCCGCCATCTGCGCGATACCGGTGCCCAGTTTGATGCGTGTGGTGTGGGCGGCGATCCAGGTGAGTGCGGTGAAGGCGTCCGACCCCCAGGCCTCCGCGGTCCACACGGAGTCATACCCCAGCCGCTCGGCCTCGCGGGCGAGTTCGAGGTGCCGGGGGTCCGGGCCGCGCCCCCAGTAGCCGAGTGCCAGACCGAGTCGCATGCCGATCGCCTCTCTCCGACGGACGGTGACCGAGGACCTTGCCCTTGTGGCGGGCGGTGCAGTGGCGACGAGGCGCCGGTTCGGGGGTGTCCCGACGGCAATGTCCTGACGATGCGTCAGTTCATCGCGTCCGCGCACTGTACGGCCGGGCCCGCCGGCAGCGCAACGGCCCCCCGCCCACAAGGGCGAGGGGCCGCGGAAGGACCGTTGTGCGTCCGGTGTCAGCCGCGCTGGATACCGGTGGTGTCCTGCAGGACGCCACGGCGGCCGTCCTGGGTCTGTGCGATCAGGGCCTGGCCGCGCTGCTCCACCGCGAGGTACCAGGTGCCGGGGGCCAGTTCGGCGATCGGCGACGGCGAGCCGTCCTCGCCGTACAGCGGTCGCGCGACGGGCACCGCGAACCAGAACGGGGCGAAGTCCGTGGGGGACCCGGCTGCGGGGGTCGCGCCCGCGGGGGCGACTCCTGCCTGGGCGCCGGCCGTGGCGTCGGCCGGTGCCTGCTGGCCGTAGGCCTGGCCGGGCTGGGGCTGCTGCTGGCCGCCCGGGTAGCCGTAGCCGTGGCCCGCCTGCTGCTGGGCGCCGGGGTAGCCGTAACCCGGGTTGGGGCCCGCCCCGTAGGGGGCGGCCTGCGGCTTCGGGGCGCCGACCAGGGCGACCTTGAGCGCCGGGACGAGCGGTGCGGCGACGGCGCCACCGGCCAGGATCAGGGCGGCGATCAGGCCGATGATCAGGCCTGCGCCGGCGCTGGCGGCGGAGAGGATGGTCCAGAACGCCGTCCAGGCCGCAAAGACGGTGAGGGCGACGCCGAACTGGGCGAGGTCGAGACCGGCGACCTTGCGCGGCTGCGACTGCGGCAGCGTACGGCTGACGATGATGATTGCCGCGCCGATCACCCCGGCCAGGTACACGCTCATGAGGGTGTTCAGCGCACTCCAGGCATTGATGCCGGAGTAGTCCTGGGCATCGCAGAACTTGGCGAGCTGGCCGGAGCAGTCCGGGCCGCCGGTGAGATCGAGGAACGAGGCGATGAACAGCAACACCGCTGCTCCGATCACCACGCCGTCGCCTCGAGTGAGGGAGCGGATGTTCACGTAAGGGTCCTTTGTCGGTTTCGTGGGTCCGGTCGTCGCTGTCGCGGTGCGCGCAGTGCGAGGCACGGCGGTGGCCACCCATCGTAAAGGGGAACCTATCGCCGAATCCTGTGGGCCGTCCTGTTCGTTTCCCCGCGCTATCGGCGCGACGTATCGGAGCCGGTATCGGGCGGGTTTCGGGCCGTGGCCCGATGGTCCGGTCAGTGCGTCAAGAAGTCCGTAATGCCCTCGGTGATCCCGCGGGCCGCTTTTTGCCGCCACTTGGCGTCGGTCAATTGCGCGGCGTCCTTCGGGTCGCGCATATTGCCGCACTCGATGAACACCTTCGGCACCGTGGACAGGTTGAGGCCGCCGAGATCGGAGCGTACGTCGAGTCCGGTGCCGTGGCCGATGTAATTGGACGGTGCGCTTCCGGTGACCGCGAGGAACCGGCCGGCCAGCCGTTCGCCCAGCTGCCGCGAGGGCCCCACGATCGCGGCGGTGTCGGCCGGGCCGGCCGTGACGCGCGCGGGGAGGATGACGTGGAAGCCGCGGTTGCCGGCGCCCGAGCCGTCGGCGTGGAGGGAGAGCGCGGCATCGGCGTGCGCCTTGTTCCCGATGGCTGCGCGCTCGTCCACACACGGCCCGTACTTGCGGTCGCCGTCCTGGGTGAACACGACCTTGGCGCCCGCGTCCTGGAGGAGGGTGCGGGTGCGGCGGGCGACGTCGAGGGTGAAGGACGCCTCGGCGTAACCGTCGTTGGTGGAGGTGCCGGTGGTATCGCACTCCTTGTGCGCGTTGCCGATGTCCACCTGGCGGGCGATCTCCTGACCGTGATCGCGGTTGTGCGGATTGTGGCCGGGGTCGATCACCACGATCTTGCCCTTGAGGCTGCCGTGCGGAGTGCCCTTGCCGGGGTCCCCGCCGGAGCCCTGGCCGCTGTCCTTGCCGCCCGGGCCGTGGCCGGCGCCGCCGTCTGCGGCCGCGCCGTCGGCCCCGTGCCCCGGCGACCGGCCGGGTGCGGGCTGCCCGGCCCGTGGTGGCTCGCCGCCGGCGCCCGACGACCGCCAGACCAGCCAGCCCCCCAGGCCGACGACCACCACGGCGGCCACTACGACGAGGAGGATGCCGCGCAGGCGGCGGTGCGGAGGGAAAGTGCTGCCGTTCGACACGTCGGCGATCGTAGCCCGCTCAGATGCCGGCCCCGGTGCGCCGCAGGACGTGCAGCGACCGGTGGGCCGAGATCTCGGTGAAGGCGCCGGACTCCAGGGCCCTGCGGTAGATGCGGTACGGGGCCTGGCCGCCGTCCGCGGGGTCCGCGAAGACGTCGTGGATGACCAGCAGCCCGTCGGGTGCGAGATGCGGCGCCCAGCCCTCGTAGTCGGCGGTGGCGTGCTCGTCGGTGTGCCCGCCGTCGATGAAGACCAGGCCGACCGGCGCCTGCCAGACGGCCGCGACCTGCGGTGAGCGGCCCACCAGGGCGATGACCTGCTCCTCCAGGCCCGCGGCGTGCAGGGTGCGGCGGAAGGCGGGCAGGGTGTCCATCCGGCCGACCTCGGGGTCGACGACGGTCGGATCGTGGTACTCCCACCCGGGCTGCTGCTCCTCGCTGCCCCGGTGGTGGTCGACGGTGACGGCCATGACCCCGGCGGCGCGGGCGGCGTCCGCGAGCAGGATCGTGGACCGGCCGCAGTATGTGCCGACCTCCACCAGCGGCAGC
This sequence comes from Streptomyces sp. NPDC054786, assembly GCF_053611685.1. Classification (NCBI taxonomy): domain Bacteria; kingdom Bacillati; phylum Actinomycetota; class Actinomycetes; order Kitasatosporales; family Streptomycetaceae; genus Streptomyces; species Streptomyces sp. NPDC054786. The sequence goes on from NZ_JBSHAW010000034.1 coordinate 25,087, forward strand.
CCGAGCGTCGCCGCCGTTGCCGCCGCCGCGTACAGCGCGAGGCCCTCGTCCACGGGCATGAAGCCCTTCGCCGCCTCGAACGCGGCGAGGATCTCCGGCTGCGGGGCGGTCGGAGCCGTGGGAGCGGACATGGGCTTCCTCCTGGTGGTGCGGTCAGGGGCTCATCGTGCCGTACGGGGCGGGGCGGGTGATGTGCGGGTCTCCCCTTCCGGGCATTCGGATATCGGAACGGGGTTCCTCTTTCCGTGCGTCGGGAACCTGGCTGTTCCTGTCGGTTCCCGCCGGGTTCCCGCCGGTTTCCTGTCTGTTCCCGGCGTTTTATCGTCGGCCGTTTCCCTGATGCCCGAAAGTGGCGAATTCGCGTACGGGGAGCCCGCCGGGAGGGAATGGCGACTCGCGACGTCGTGCGGCGACTCATACCGGAATTCACCGGACCGTTTCCCGTACGCAGCCGAACCGTTCCCCGGGGAATCCCGGACGGGCCCCGGGCCGGGGCGGACTGCCGCCGCGGGGCGGGGAAGGGCGGCGGAGGGGAGGGGCGCTCTCCGGGGCCTGTGCGTACGCGTGCCGGGTCCCCGGGCGTGAGCTCCGGGCGGCTCCCCATGCCCCGCATCCCGGAACGCCGGGCCCTGCCGCACCCCGTTCTGACCTTCCGTCAGAATGAAACGTGTTCTAGTCTGCCCCGTATGGGCATCGGAATCACACCGGAACACCGTGACCTGGCCGAGGCGGCGAGGGGCTGGGCCGCCCGGGCCGTGCCGCCCGAAGAGGTGCGCAAGCTGCTCGACACCGCGCACGGGCACCAGGGGCGGCCCCCGTACTGGGACCAGCTCGCCGCGCAGGGACTGCTCGGGCTCCACCTCCCCGAGGCCGACGGCGGCGGTGGCGGCGCACTGCTCGACCTCGCCGTCGTGCTGGAGGAGCTGGGCCGCGCCGCGCTCCCCGGCCCGTACCTGCCCACCACCCTCGCCGCCGAACTGCTGCACCGCGGCGGCGCCCAACGGCCCCTCGTCAGGGCCCTGGCCAACGGGGAGCGCATCGCCGCCGTCGCCCTCGGCCCCGGCACCCTCACCGCCACAACCCACGCCGACGGCTACGTCCTGGACGGCACCGCGCCCCCGGTCCTGGCCGGCGCCGACGCGGATCTGATCGTGCTCGCCGCACAGACCTCCACGGACACCGTCTGGCTCGCCGTCGACGCCGGGACGCTGTCCGTACGCGTCCAGGAGAGCGCCGATCCGACCCGGCCGACCGCGCAGGTGAGCGCGGACGGTGTGCCGGTACCCGGCGAGCGGCTGCTGGCCGTCGACAGCGACCTCGTCCGCGATACCGCCGGCGTACTGTTCGCCGCCGAGAGCTGCGGGACGGCCGCATGGTCGCTGCACACCGCCGCGGAACACGCGAAGGTACGCGAGCAGTTCGGCCGTCCGATCGGCCAGTTCCAGGCGGTCAAACACCTCTGCGCCGACATGCTCGTACGCTGCGAGCAGGCCCGCGCCCTGGTCTGGGACGCGGCCCGCGCGCTGCACGAGCCGGCCGAGGTCCGCGCCCTGGTCGCGGCGCTGGCCACCGCGACCGCCCTGGACGCCGCCGTCAGCTGCGCCAAGGACTGCATCCAGGTCCTCGGCGGCATCGGCTTCACCTGGGAACACGACGCCCATCTCCATCTGCGGCGGGCGACCGTGGCCCGTCAGTTGCTCGGCAGCGGTGACACCCACCGGCTGCGCGCCGCCCGATACGGAGCCGACGGCGCCCGGCGCGCGCTGCGCCTGGAACTCCCCGCCGAGGCGGCGGAGCACCGCGCCGCGGCCCGCACGGTCATCGACGGGGTACGCGGCCTGGACCCCGCGGCCGCACGGCGCGCACTCGCCCCCGCCGGCTATGCCGCGCCGCACCTCCCCACGCCCTACGGACTGGGCGCCGGCCCCGTACAGCAGCTCGCGATCCAGCAGGAATTGGCCGCCGCCGGGGTCGGTATCAGCGATCTGGGCATCGCCACCTGGGTGGTCCCCTCGCTGATCGCATACGGCACCCGGGAACAGCAGGAGCGCTATCTGCTGCCGTCGCTGCGCGGCGATCTGCTGTGGTGCCAACTGTTCTCCGAACCCGAGGCCGGCTCGGACCTGGCCTCCCTGCGGACCCGTGCCGAGCGGGTGGACGGCGGCGGCTGGCGGATCAACGGGCAGAAGGTGTGGACCTCGGCGGCACAGTGGTCGAGCCACGGCATCCTGCTCGCCCGCACCGATCCGCAGGCGCCCAAGCACAAGGGCCTGACCTTCTTCGTCGTCGACATGAAGACCCCCGGCATCGACATCCGCCCGCTGAAGGAGATCACCGGCGACGCCCTCTTCAACGAGGTCTACTTCGACGACGTGCTGCTGCCGGCCGACGCGGTGGTCGGCGAGATCGACGACGGCTGGAAGGTCGCCCGCACCACCCTGGACAACGAACGCGTCCACATGGCCGACCAGTTGACCTTCGACACCGGTCTGGAGGCGCTCATCGACCGCGCCGCGGAACGGGACGGGTCGGTGCGCGCGAGGGTGGGCGCGCTGGCCGCCGAGGCACACGCCCTGGGCTGCATCGGGCTGCGCACCACGCTCCAGCAGGTGTCGGGCCTGGAACCGGGGGCCGGCGCCAGCATCCGCAAGCTGGTGCAGACCCCGCACCAGCAGAAGGTCGCCGAGCTGGCGCTGGAGCTGCTCGGCCCGGACGGCGCGGTGCGCGAAGGGGCCGGCGAACGGGCGCTGCACGGCTTCTTGATGTCGCGCTGTCTGACCATCGCCGGCGGCACCACCCAGGTGCAGCTGAACGTCGTCGCGGAGCGGCTGCTCGGCCTGCCCCGGGACCCGGAGCCCCGCCCCCTGATCTGACTCCCCTGATCCGGCCACTTCCAGGAGGACATGCATGGCTGGCAAGGCGTACCTCGTCGGCGTCGGGATGACGAAGTTCGAGAAGCCCGAGACCCGCGAGTGGCAGTACTGGGACATGGCGAAGGAGGCGGGCGGCAAGGCGCTCGCGGACGCCGGGATCGGCTACGAGGCCGTCGAGCAGCTGCCGGTCGGTTTCTGCTACCAGGCCTCGACGGCCGGCCAGCGCGCCGCGTACGAACTGGGTCTGACCGGCATCCCCGTCTACAACGTCAACAACAACTGTGCGACCGCCTCGACCGCGCTGATGATGGCGCGCCAGTTCGTCGAGGCCGGGATCAACGACTGTGTCCTGGCGCTCGGCTTCGAGAAGATGAAGCGGGGCGCACTGGGCGGGGGAGCGGACAGCGGAGATTTCCAGACCTCCCCGGTGGCCCGCCACTACGGGGTGATGGCCGCCGCCCACGGCTTCGAGATGACCCCGCCCACCGCCCAGATCTTCGGCAACGCGGCCCGCGAACACATGGAGCGCCACGGCACCACCGCCGAACAGCTCGCCGCGGTCGGCGCCAAGAACCACCGCCACTCCGCCCACAACCCCAACGCCCAGTTCCAGGACGTCTACACGGTCGAGGAGATCCTGGCCGCCAAGACGATCCACCGGCCGCTGACCAAGCTGCAGTGCTCTCCGACCTCCGACGGCGCGGCCGCGGCCGTGGTCGCCTCCGAACGGTTCGTCCGCGAACACGGCCTGGCCGACCGGGCGGTGGAGATCGCCGCCCAGGCCATGACGACCGACACCGAGGAGAGCTTTTCCTCCGGCTCCTGCATCGATGCCGTCGGCAAGCCCATGACACGGGCCGCGGCCCGCCAGGTGTTCGCGGCCAGTGGCCTGGGCATCGAGGACGTCGACGTCATCGAGCTGCACGACTGCTTCTCGGTCAATGAGCTGCTGACGTACGAGGCGTTGGGCATGTGCGCGGACGGGGAGTCGGGGAAGCTGGTCGCCGACGGCGCCACGACCTACGGGGGCCGCTGGGTGGTCAACCCGTCCGGCGGGCTGATCTCCAAGGGGCATCCGCTGGGCGCGACGGGGCTGGCGCAGACCGCCGAGCTGGTCTGGCAGCTCCGCGGCACGGCGGGCGAACGACAGGTCCCCGGCGCCCGGGTGGGCCTGGCACACAACATCGGCCTCGGCGGGGCCGCGGTGGTGACGCTGCTGCGCAGGGGGTGACACCGCAGGGCCGGGGGAGGGCGGGAGGACCGCGGCGACGGGGGCCGACCCCACTGCGCAGGGCGTTCGGGCCGGGGCGGGGTCCGAGTGGGTGCGGGGCGGTCTCCGAGGCCTGGCAGGGGCGGTGTCCGGGTGGGCGCCGGGCGGTCTCCGAGCCCTGGCCGGCGGTATCCCGGCCATTGCCCGTTGCGCTACCGGCCGTCGCCCGATGCGGTATCCCGGCCATTGCCCGATGCGCTACCGGTCGTCGCCCGTTGCGGTACCCGGGGCCATGGCAGGCGCGGTAACCAAGCTACTTTTGTGGGTAGTTGGTCTGCTGGGGGCCTCGTCGCCCCCTACGGGCCCGCCACCCCCACCCCCTACGGCTCGCCCCCACTCCCACCCCACCCCGCTCCGTCTTACGACCTAGGTCTCCGGACAGGTGGCCCGTGCACCGATATACCGATGCGGGATTCAAGCGGCGAATGCGAGCATGGGCGGCATGCCGCCGATAGCCGCCCCGGCCACCTTGCCCGAAACCACGCGACGGACGGCCGCACCGGCCTGGCTGGTGATGCTGCTGGTGTGCGCCGGGCAGTTCCTGGTCGTCCTGGACGTCTCCGTCGTGAATGTGGCGATGCCCGCCATACGGACCGGCCTGGGCCTGAGCGAGCTGGGCCTGCAGTGGATCGTCAACGCTTACGTCATGACGTTCGCCGGCTTCATGCTGCTCGGCGGCCGGGCCGCCGACATCTTCGGCCGTAAGCGGATCTTCGTTCTCGGGCTGGCGCTGTTCACCCTGGCGAGCCTGGGCGGCGGGCTGGCCCAGCAGCCGTGGCAGCTGATTGTGGCCCGGACGATCCAGGGCGTCGGCGCCGCTGTGCTCTCGCCGGCCACCCTCACGATCCTGACCACGTCGTTTCCGGTCGGCCCGGCCCGTACCCGCGCCATCGCGACCTGGACGGCGGTCGGCGCCGGCGGTGGCGCGGTGGGCGGTCTGGTCGGTGGGGTGCTCACCGAATATCTGTCATGGCGCTGGGTGTTGCTGATCAATGTCCCGGTCGGGGCGCTGGTGCTGGCCGGCGCGGTGCTCTGGCTCACCGAGAGCCGGCAGGGCGCCGGGCGGCGGCTCGATGTGCCCGGGGCGCTGCTGGTGACCGCCGGGCTCGCGCTGGTGGCGTACGGGATCGTGCAGACCGAGACGGACGGCTGGACGTCGGTCTCCGCGCTGTTTCCGCTGGCCGCCGGGCTGGTCGTGATCGCGGCCTTCCTCGCCGTCGAGGCGCGCGCCAAGGCTCCGCTGGTGCCGCTGGGTCTCTTCCGGCTGCGCTCGGTCTACTCGGCGAACGGGGCGATGGTGCTGGCGGGTGCCGCGATGTTCTCCATGTGGTACTTCCTGTCCTTGTATGCGCAGAACGTGCTGGGCTACCGGCCCCTTGAGGCCGGGCTCTCCTTCATCCCGCACTCGCTCTCCATCGTCCTCGGCTCAAAGATCGCACCGCGGCTGATGAACCGCCTGGGCGCCAAGTCCCTGGCGGTCACCGGTGCGGTGATCTCCGCGTCCGGTATGGCGTGGCAGGGCGCGATGGATGTCAACGGCACCTACCTCGGCACGATCCTCGGGCCCGGCATCCTGATGGCGCTGGGCGCGGGCCTGACCGCGACGCCGATCGCGGCGATCGCCACCTCCGGTGCCGACCCCGCCGACCAGGGGCTGGTCTCCGGCCTGATCAACACCTCCCGTCAAATGGGCGGCGCGCTGGGCCTGTCGGTGCTGTCGACCATCGCCGCGTCCCGTATCGAGGCAGGCCACGGGCTGAAGGCCCTGGCGGACGGTTACGGTCTGGCCTTCCAGGTCGGCTCGGTGATCCTGCTGGGCAGCATCGCGCTGATGGTCCTCGCGCTGCCACGGCGACGGGCGGACGTCGCGCACGGCTGAGCCCGCAGCGGGCCACGCCGGCCCGTTTCCCCCGCTACAACCAGCCGTTCTGCCGCGCCGCCCGCACCGCCTCCATGCGGTTGCGGGTACCGGTCTTGCCGATGGCTGCGGAGAGGTAGTTGCGGACGGTGGCCTGGGAGAGGTGGAGCTTGCCGGCGATATCGGCGACCGTGGCGCCGTCCACGGCGGCGGTGAGGACATCGCGCTCGCGCTGGGTCAGGGGGTTGGGTCCGGCGCTCAGTGCCGCCGCGGCGAGGCCGGGGTCGATGACCCGTTCGCCGGCGAGCACCCGGCGGATCGCCGCCGCCAGGTCCTCCACCGGGCCGTCCTTCACCAGGAAACCGGACGCCCCGGCCTCCATCGCGCGGCGCAGATAGCCGGGGCGGCCGAACGTCGTCACTATCAGCACCTTGCAGGACGGCAGCTGGGTGCGCAGATCGGCCGCGGCGTCCAGGCCGCTGCGGCCGGGGAGTTCGATGTCCAGAAGGGCGATGTCGGGGCGGGCGTCCAGGGCGGCGGCGACGACCCGGTCGCCCGCCGCGACCTGGGCCACGACCTGCATGTCCGCTTCCAGGTCGAGCAGCAGCGCCAGCGCGCCCCGCATCATTCCCTGATCCTCCGCCAGCAGGACCTTGATCACCTGGTCATCTCCTCCACGTCCGCCATATCGCCCGCGCCGACCGGCAGCTCGGCCGTGACACGGAAGCCGCGCCGGCCGTCCGGTCCGCTGTGCAGTGTGCCGCCCGCCGCGGCCAGGCGCTCGGCCAGCCCCTTCAGCCCGGTGCCGCCCACGGGTCCCGAACTTCCGGGCAGCGCCGAAGCGTCCACGGCATCGGCGGCGTCGGCGCCCCGCGTACGGTCGGGGCCGCTGGGGCCCTCCGTACCGTTCGCCTCGTCCGTACCGTGCACGCCGTCCCTCGCCGGGCCGCCGGCGGGGTCACCTTCGCGTCCGCCCGGTATGTGGTCACGAAGCCAGGTCAGGCCCGGTGCCGCGGCAGCGCCGGAGCTCACGGGACCGCGGCCGTCGTCCGTGATCGTCAGCCGTACCCGCTCCTCGTCGGCGTGTACGCCGATCTCGCAGCGGGTGGCGCCGCTGTGCCGGACGGTGTTGGTGACGCCCTCGCGGACCACCCAGCCCAGCAGCGCGCCGGCCTGTGGGGGCAGCGGCGGCCCCGCCTGTCGTACGACGGGCTCGATGCCGGCCGCCTCCAGCACCGAACGGGCCCGGTCCAGCTCGGTGGTCAGGCTGCCCTCGCGATAGCCGGTGACCGCCTCCCGGATCTCGGTCAGCGCCTGCCGGCCGACCGCCTCGATATCGGCGGCCTGGGCGAGGGCCGCATCCAGATTGCGCGGGGCCAGCCGGCGGACCGCCTCGGCCTTGACCACCACCACGGACAGGGTGTGCCCCAGCAGGTCGTGCAGATCGCGGGAGAAGCGCAGCCGCTCCTTCTCGACGGCGCTGCGGGCCAGTTCCTGGCGGGTGGTGTTCAGCTCCTGGATGGTGTCGAACAGGTTCAGGACCGTGGCGGTCACCATGCCGGACAGGAACGTGCCATATCCGATGCCGAATGAGCCCCATGGGCGGTCACCCTGCCCGCCGGTCAGATACCCGGCCAGGCCGCTGAGCGTGATCAGCCAGAGGGCGAGCTTCTTGCCGCGCAGGGCACGCACCGTGCCGGAGGCCAGGGACAGCAGCGGGAAGAACAGGAACCAGTTGCCGCCGAACCCGAGGGCGATGGCGAAGGTGATGGCGGTCAGCAGACCCAGTGCGTACAGCGGGTGGCGGGAGTCCCGCAGCCGCGGGTTGAACGACGACCAGACGACGGTGATGTAGACGGAGTTGAAGGCGAGCAGGCCGAGACCGGCCAGCCAGGGGTTGCCCGTCCTGCCCTGGATGATGTTGGAGAAGGCACCCAGACCCATCAGCAGCCAGGGCAGGAAGGCGTACTTGCCCGGACCGCGGTCCGACTTCCTGCCCGGCCACTTCGGCCGGCACACGCTGCCGTCGGCGCCCTCGGCGCCGCCGGGTGCTTCCTCGCCGGCGGCCTGCTGCTTCGTGTGCTGCACGTTCTCTTCCCCGGTCTGCACCATCGCCGATCACACCGTTCGTGCGGCTCGACGGTACGCGTACACCGCGTAACCGCCGAAGAGTGCCAGCCAGGCGGCCAGCACCGCTACCGTGCCCAGGCCCGGTGCGCCGCCCTGTGTGACGCTCTGACCGAGCTCGGCGAAGCGGTTGCCGGGGGTCCAGGCGGACAGTGAGCGCAGCCAGCCGGGGAACAGCTCGGCCGGGAACCACAGGCCGCCGATGATCGACAGCAGCAGCATGCAGCCCGTGTTGACCACGCCGGTGGACTGCGCGGAGAGGCGGTAGCCGTTGCCGAGGCCGAGCAGGGTGAAGGGCGCGGTGCCGATCCACAGCAGCCCGGCCAGCGCGGCCCACTGCCAGGCCGGCATCCGGACGTCGTTGACCAGCGCGCCCACCAGCAGCACGGAGACGATGGCCGGCAATACCGTCACCGAGCCGGTCAGCCCACGGCCCACGACCACCCGTATCGGGCTCAGCGGGGTGATGCGCAGCTGCCGCAGCCAGCCGAGCTGTTTGTCCTCGGCGACGCCCGTGCCCGTGCCGATCGCCGCGCCCAGCGCGCCGTACGCGGCCATTCCGACCATGGACGCGGTCTTCCACTCCATGCCGGCGCCGCCGGGGCCCGCGCCGATGTTGGTCATCAGCACATACATCAGCACCGGCATCCCGATACCGAAGATGACAAAGCCCCGGTCGCGCAGGGTGCGGCGCACTTCGAGGCGGATGTAGTCGAGCATCACGCGAGCTCCTTCGCTGACCGGGTGGAGGCGGCATACGCCGGGGTGCGGGGGGCGGTGTTGCCGGAGGTGAGCGTGAGGAAGGCGTCCTCCAGGCTGGCGGGGGTGACCTGCAGGGCGCGGACGAGTCCGAGTCCGGCCAGTGCCACGACCGTCGCGTCGGAGTCCGTCGTGCGCAGCAGCGCGCGGTCGCCGCGGACCTCCACGGCGCTCACACCGGGCAGCCCGGGCAGCGGCTCGGTCGCCGCGCCCGCGAGGTCGAAGGAGACCAGCGAGCCGCCCGCCCGCCGCTTGATCGCCTCGCCGCTGCCGTCGGCGACCACCCGGCCGCCGTCTATCACCACGATCCGGTCGGCGTGCTCATCCGCCTCCTCCAGATAGTGGGTGGAGAACACGAGGGTGTTGCCACGGCGGGCATAGGCCCGCATCGAGCGCCAGAAGGCGCGGCGCGCCTCGACGTCCAGCGCCGCGGTCGGCTCGTCGAGCACCAGCAGCGCGGGGTTGCCGGCCAGCGCCACCGCGAAGCGGACCCGCTGGGCCTGCCCACCGGACAGCCGGTCCACCCGCCGCCCGCCGAACTCGCCCAGTCCCGCCAGCTCCAGGGCCTCGGTGACCTCCATGGGGTGGGGGTACGTGGCGGCGACGAACGTGACCAGTTCGCGGACGGTCACCCGCGGAATGGCCTTGCCGTCCTGCAGCATGGCGCCCACCCTGCCCGCCCGCACCGCCGTCTCCGGGGTGTCTCCGAACAGCTGCACCGACCCCGCACTGGGCGGCAGCAGCCCCAGCAGCATGTTGAGGGTGGTGGACTTCCCCGCGCCGTTGCGCCCGAGCAGAGCCACCGTCTCGCCCACCGCGATCTCCAGCTGGAGCCCGTCCACGGCCCGCACCGCGCCGTAACTCCGCGTCACCCCGGAGAACGCCACCGCCGCAGCGCCGCCTGTCGTGTCCGCCGCGCCGCCGCCCCGCCTGTCCGTCCGCGTCATGCCCACCCCCGCCTCTCGTCCGATGCCTACGACATTACGGAGAGTTGCCGAGCCGCGGCAGTGGCGAATGTGTGTGATCCGCCCTGACAAATGTCATGGGTGGGCACGAGGTATGTCAGGGTGCTGCGGGACGTATGTCATGAGCCGGTGTGAGGTATGTCAGGGCGTCGACGCCGCCCGCCCGTGTCGCACCCCCATCGGAACGCGCGTCGGAACCCGCCGGCCCCCGCACCGGAACCCGCCGCGACCCCGCACCGGACCCCGCCGGCCCACTACCGGAACCCCCGTCGGGACCTGCATCGGAAGCCCCGCCAGGACCCGTATCTGACAAAGTGTCAGAGGTCTTCCAGGTGCCGGGCGGATCGGCTATACATGAGAGCCATCGGCTAGAACGCGTTCTAGAAGTGCGCCATGTGCGCAGTCGGAGCGCGGCCGCGCCGACCAGATACGACCCCGGCACGGTCGACGGTGCGGACGGCCGGGCCGGGGTCTTCACATCGTGGTGAAGGAGCAAACAGCCCCATGCCCATCGACGCCGCCAAGGCCACCTCCGCCGAGCCGCGGACCACCGAACTCGCCTGGGACCACAAGGACGTCCAGCTCTACCACCTCGGCATCGGGGCCGGCGCGGCCACACCGGAGAAACCGCGCCCCGCCACCGACCCGGACGAACTGCGCTACACCCTGGAGAGCGCACTGCACGTCCTGCCCGCCTTCGCCACCGTCGCGGGCGGCGGGATGGCGCTCGCCGGCGGACTCTCCGCCCCGGGCGTCGACGTCGACCTCGCCGCGGTCCTGCACGGCGGCCAGACCGTCACCGTGCACCGCGCCCTTCCGGTGAGCGGCCGCGCCACCCAGACCTCGTCCGTGCCCGCCGTGTACGACAAGGGCAAGGCCGCCGTCATCGTGCTGCGCTCGGAAGTAGCCGACGACGAGGGTCCGTTGTGGACCTGCGACACCCAGATCTTCGTCCGTGGTGAGGGCGGCTTCGGCGGCGACCGCGGTCCCTCCGCCCGCCTCGAACTCCCCGACCGCGCCCCCGATCTGCGCACCGAACGCCACATCCGCGAGGACCAGGCGCTGCTCTACCGCCTCTCCGGCGACTGGAATCCGCTGCATGCCGACCCCGAGTTCGCCAAGCTCGCCGGGTTCGACCGGCCGATTCTGCACGGGCTGTGCACCTACGGGGTCACCCTCAAGGCCGTCGTCGACACGCTGCTCGGCGGCGATGTGGCCCGCGTGCGGTCGTACACGACCCGCTTTGCCGGGGTGGTCTTCCCGGGGGAGACGCTGCGGATCCGTCTGTGGCAGGAGCCGGGCCGGATCCAGGTGTCGGTCACGGCCGCCGACCGGGACGAGGCCCCGGTGCTGGCGGACACCGTGGTGGAGCACAGCTAAGGGCTGTCCCGGCCGGTCCGGACGGGGCGGGAAAGCCGTACGTACGAGAGGAGCCGTGAACATGCGCGCAGCCGTACAGCACGAGACAGGACAGGACAAGCTCGAAGTCCTCGACGACATCGAGGCGGTGGGCTTCGGCCCCGGCAAGGTCAGGATCCGGATCCGGGCGACCGGTCTGTGCCACTCCGACCTCTCGGCGATGAACGGGGTACTGCCGCAGCCCGCACCCTTCGTCCCCGGGCACGAGGGCGCCGGGGAGATCCTCGACGTCGGCGACGGCGTCGCGGGGCTCGCCCAGGGCGACCGCGTCCTGATGTGCTGGCTGCCCGCCTGCGGCAGCTGCCCGTCCTGCAAGCGCGGCCAGACCCATCTGTGTCTGGCCGGATTCATGAACGCCGGCACGCCCAACTTCCGGCGCCCCGGCGGGGATGTCTTCGGCTTTGCCGGCACCGGCACGTTCACCGAGGAGGTCGTGGTCGCCGCCAACTGCGCCGTCCCGATCCCGGACGACGTCCCCTACGAGATTGCCGCGCTCATCGGCTGCGGAGTCACCACCGGGCTCGGCGCGGCCCTCAACACGGCCAAGGTGGAGGCCGCGTCCTCGGTCGCGGTGATCGGCTGCGGCGGCGTCGGCATCTCCGTCATCCAGGGCGCGAAGGCCTGCGGCGCGGCCCAGATCATCGCCGTGGACCCGGTACCCGCCCGCCGGGAGGCCGCGCTGCGCTTCGGCGCGACCGAAGCCGTCGCCCCGGAGGAGTTCGCCGACGCCAAGGCCCGGATCACCGCGGGGGAGGGCTTCGACTACGTCTTCGAGGTCGTCGGCAAGTCCGCCACCGCCCGTACCGCCTACGAGATGACCCGGCGCGGCGGCACCCTGTGCGTGGTCGGCGCGGGCGCCATGGACGACACCTTCCAGGTCAACATGTTCGAGCTGTTCTTCGACGAGAAGCGGATCCTGCCTTCCCTGTACGGCGGCGCGGACGTCCTGCGCTCCTACGAGCGGGCCATCGCCCTGTGGCGGGCCGGCCGGATCGACCTCGAAGGCCTGATCACCCACCGCGTCCAGCTCGCCGAGATCAATGACGCGCTCGACCAGATGCGCTCCGGGACCGCGCTGCGCACCTGCATAGAGATCTGACGGCCGCAGTTCACCGAGCGCACCGGTGCACTGCGGTGCACTGCACCGCATACACCTCACCGCATCCACCCGCACCGCATCGCGCTCCGAGACGACTGGACTGGAGAGGACAGGAATGGCACAGCCACTGGAGGGCCTGACCGCGATCGTGACCGGTGCCGGGCGCGGCCTGGGCCGCGCCGAAGCCCTTGAACTCGCCCGGCTCGGCGCATCCGTCGTGGTCAACGACTACGGGCAGCCGGGCCGCGACGGCTCGGGCGAGGCCTCGGCGGCCCCCGCCGAGGACGTCGCCGCCGAGATCCGCGCGGCGGGCGGCCGGGCGGTCGCCCACCTCGGTGACGTCGCCGACCACGGACAGGCCCGTGCACTCGTGCAACTGGCCGTCGAGACCTACGGACGGCTCGACATCCTGGTCAACAACGCGGGCATCCTGCGCGACCGCATGGTGTTCTCGATGACCGAGGACGAGTGGGACTCGGTCATCCGCGTCCACCTCAAGGGCCACTTCAACACCACCCACTTCGCCGCCGTCCACTGGCGCGAACGCTCCAAGGCGGCCGGCGGTCCGGTCCACGGCCGGATCATCAACACGTCCTCCGAGGCGTTCCTGGCGGGCTCGGCGGGCCAGCCCAACTACGCCGCGGCCAAGGGCGGCATCGTCGGCCTGACCACCTCCACGGCCCTGGCGCTGGGCAAATACGGCGTGACCGCCAATGCGATCTGCCCGCGCGCCCGCACCCGTATGACCGAGGACGTCTTCGCCGGCCTTCCCGCTCATCCGGGGGGCCAGGAGCCCGGGGAGGCCAGGCTCGATGTGCTCGCGCCCGAACATGTCGCACCGCTCGTCGGCTACCTCGCCTCGCCGGCCGCGGCCCGGGTCAACGGCCAGCTGCTGGTCGTGCACGGCGGCATGGTCGCCATCGCCGAACGCCCGCGGATCGCGGCCAAGTTCGACACCACGAAGGATCTCTTCAGCTTCGAGGAGCTGGACGAACTGCTGACGCCGTACTACGCGCAGCGCCCGCCGGACGAGACCTTCGCGGCGGCCGAGGTGCTGGGCCTCAAGCACGGCTGACGGTCTCCGGGCGCACCACGCACAACGGCCGTGGCCGCCGCCCGCGAAGACGCGGTGCGGT